>JAUWTR010000113.1 GCA_030614645.1 Candidatus Aminicenantota bacterium | reverse complement strand
TCTGGCGCAGTACTTGTACAGCCCATTCGCTGTGACTCTGCAGCCTTGAAACACTGTGGCAACCCATACAGTTTATCTCAAGCTTTCCTGATACGTCCCAGCGGGACTCAGGGCTTATATTCTCAAAATCTGGTTCAGTCACACTTCCCCCTGTCATATGCCGGCCAAAAAGAAGAGTGAAATCCCAAAAGCTAAGGCCCAGGTCTTGGGGATTCCAAACACCCTGCCATTTACGGTAAGAAACAGGGAGTACAGTTCCAGTTTTGGGGTCCATCCAGATCCAAGGCTCTCCGGGACGGCCTGGTTGGTCAGCGGAAACCGAATTAAAATGCAGGCCCTGCCTGATATCTTCATAATCATGGCAGGGAGCACAGGAAAAACGCGTAGAATAAGGCAAGGGATAGGATTCAGTAGGGATTATCTGCTCATCAAGTTCATCTTTTAAAGGAATTATATGGACCGGGCTTGTCCGGTTTCCATCCCAGTCTTTTTTTGTCTGAATATAATCCGCCCCCAAGAATCCGGAAATTCCTATCCCTATTATAATAAAAAAAATAATAATTTTATCAGGCTTCATGCTTTGAACTGCTCCGGGCTGAATTTTAATAAGCGCTTTAATCTTACTGCTTCATTTACTTTATGCACTGCCACTGCAGATTCATATCCGATTTCTGCCGGGCAATTTAAGGGAACACCATTTCTTACAGCAGAAAAAAAGTTTTCCAGATGAGGCTGGTGTGCAGGCTTAGCTAGTTCAACCGGAAAAGGCCAGCGTCCGGCTTCTTCTGTGACCCGGACATCAAGGAAGATATTTTTGGTATCGACTTTTTGAATGGGAGACGTCTCTGATTTAAGCAAACCTTCCTTTACCAAAGAATCCCATTCCGGTGCGTGCGCCTCCCGCATAGCCCAATTGCCTTTCTGAGGCACTTCAGATGTAACTATCGAACCGTTCTCTCCCATAAATGTCTCATAAAAACCCCCATGCTTGGTGGCAGTCTGGACTTGGTAAAAAGCACGTGCCTTTCCCTCGGGGGTATCGAATTCAAATATGGCCATCACATTGTCAAACCATTCCCGGTTTTTATAATAATCCAGTCCTCCGCTGGCTATTACAGTACTGGGATTTACTCCAAAAACCCAGGGAAAAAGGTCTATCTGGTGTGAGCCTAGGTCAACGACCGGCCCTCCTCCATACTTTTTAAACCAGCGCCAGTTGCGAAACTCTATCATTGAACGGTATCCGAATTTTTCCAGCTTGCTCTGCGATATAGTATAGTTTTTCGGCCAGCCAAGCATATCTCCCTTAGCTCTGTTCCATTGGGCATAAGCCTGAGAAACCCGGCCTAAAAGCTTTTTCTCCCCCAATAAGCGGTCTATAGCATGGATATATCTGGGGTTGCTGCGGCGCTGGTGTCCGATCTGCAGCAGTTTCCCGGTGCGTTTTGCTGTCTTTACCATAGTCTTCGCTTTTGCCAGAGAGTTTGACATCTCTTTTTCGCAGTAGACGTGGAGGCCCGCTTCCATACAAGCATTGGCATGTTCAGCATGCATCCAGTCAGGAGTAGCAACAACAACGGCATCCAGGGCTTTCTCTTTAGCCAACAGTTCCCGGTAGTCTTCGTACATATTGACGATATGTCCATATTTTTTAAGATACCGGCTGCCGTAGCGCTGGCTGTAATTCCAGATATCACACAGGGCAGTAATCCTAATACCCTGAAGCCGCAGGCATGATTCAATAAGGACCCGGCCCTGTGCTCCTACTCCGATAAAAGCAATATTAAGATCTCCGGCTTTTGCTGCATTCTCTTTTTTTTGGCTAAAAGACGCTCCAGATAAAGTCCTCCCTGTCAGGGCCACACCCAGCCCGGCTGAGGCTGATGATCTTAAAAAATCCCGGCGGGATAGCTTCTTTCTCTTTTTGATATTATTAGTTTTATCAGACATTTTTATCCTTCCCTTTCATAGACTTTACACTTTATAATCAACATTTTACATGAGTAATCCTAGTTATAATAAGAAATTTTACTTCAATATGGGGCATTATGTCCAGCAAAGGGAAAGTCTCTCTGTTTATTCCTTCATGTCTTTATCAAACGCTACATCTGAAGGAGAAAAATTAAGGGACTTAACATATTCAACCGATTCCTGAGCTCCGAACTCCCGGTCCATACCATTATCTTCCCACTCAACAGAAAGCGGACCTTTATATGCGATATCATTCAGCTCCCTGATGATCTCTTCAAAATTGACATCCCCATGGCCCAGAGATCTGAAATTCCATCCTCTGCGCAGGTCTCCAAAGGGAAGATGAGAGCCCAGTATCCCGGCTTTCCCATCCAAGATAACAGCTGCATCTTTCATGTGTACATGATATATCCGGTCTTTAAATTCCCGGATAAACAAATGCGGTTCCATACCCTGCCAAAGCAGGTGGCTGGGATCAAAGTTTAAACCCAGAGTTGAACGGTTCTTGAATTTTTCCAGAAGCCGTTTTGCAGTATAAAAATCAAAAGCAATCTCTGTAGGATGTACTTCAAGGCCGAATTTAATACCACTGCGGTCGAATTCATCAAAGATCGGAGTCCACAGTTTATATATTTTTTCAAAGCCTGCTTCCACCATCTCTTCACTGGTGGGAGGGAAAGAATACCAAAATTTCCAGATAGGCGAACCCATAAAACCTGTCACTACATAACATCCCATGTTTTTTGCAGCCCTAGCTGTGGCTTTCATCTCTTCGACTGCCCAGGCGCGCAGCTCTTCTGGTTTTCCTTTGACCCTCTCTGGAGCGAATCCATCCAGCCTTTCATCGTACCGGTCTCCCACACATTGACCAACAAGATGTGCACCCAGAGCCCAGCATTTTAGGTTATATTTTTTTAGTATCTCTTTTTTCTTCTCCACATATGCAGAGTCCTGGGCAGCCTTTTGCACCTCCATATGGTCACCCCAGCAGGCTATTTCCAAGCCATCATAGCCCCAGCTGCTTGCCTTCCGGCAGATCTCTTCAAAAGGCAGATCAGCCCATTGTCCGGTAAATATAGTAATGGGTTTGCTCAATTTATCCTCCTTAAATTTAAATCCAAACTGCTCCTTTTTTTGAACTCTCAACACACCTTTCAATATATTTTACTCCTTGGATCACGGCCTTTACCCCAGGAAAATCAAGGTCGTCTTCAGATAATGTTTCACCGGATATTTTTTTGGCAAGGGCTGGGATAAAAGTTGAATAGAGATTGGCAAAAGCCTCAAAATATCCTTCCGGATGACCTGGTGGGATGCGCGAGTATTTCTGTGCATGGGGATAAAATTCATCACGCCCCCGCGAGACGATTTCAGTCGGCTTGTTGAGGTATGAGATTTTTAAGTAATCAGGCTTTTCCTGACACCATTCCAAAGAGGCTTTTGTGCCGAATATCCTAACCCTGAAGCCATTATCATGTCCAATGGCGATCTGGGAGCTCCAATACAATCCTTTTGCTCCATTGTCATACTCAAGCATAATGGAAGCATTATCATCCAGGGTCCGTTCTTCTATAATCGTATCCAGTCTTGCACAGAGGGATCTAATCTTTAAACCGGTTATGTAAGATACCATATTTTCGATATGGCTTCCGATATCACCAACACAATTGGATATTCCCGCCCGTTTTGGGTCAGTCCTCCAAGCAGACTGTTTCTGTCCGGTTTTTTCAAGCTGGGTAGCCAACCACTCCTGGGGATATTCAGCATTAACAAAACGTATATCCCCCAGGTCTCCATTGGCTACCATAGCCCGCATATGTTTGGCAACAGGATAACCTGTATAGGCATAGGTCACACAAAAGAGCCTGTCTTTTTCTACAGTCAAGCGGCCAAGTTTTTCTGCTTCCATACTGTCTGTAGTAAGGGGTTTGTCGCAGACGATATGAAAGCCACGCTCAAGCGCCATCTTAGTTATGGGAAAATGAGTATTATTGGGGGTGGCAATAATAATAAAATCAGCTCCATCATTACGGTTTCTTTCCGCCTCTATCATCTCCTGATAAGTACAGTACAGCCTTTCTTTGCTCAAGCCCAGCATTTCTCCGGTTGCTAAGGTGTTTTCAAAATCCTGGGAAAAACAGCCTGCAACCAGCTTTGCCCCGCCATCCATAGCAATGGCTTTTCTATGCACATCCCCGATGAATGCACCTTGTCCCCCGCCTACCATGGCATACCTTAGATGGGGAGTTTTAGAACCTGATTGAACTCCTTCTATCATAAAAATATCTCCCTTCTTGATTTATTTTTTTAGTCTTACTTTTATCTTATCTACTGCCGCCTGGGCCTCAGACATTACATCTTTATCTTCCAGCATAGATTCTGCCAGCTCAAGTGCATCCCGGCAGGCAAATTTCGGCAGCATCCCCAGTACAGCTTTTTTCTCTTCCGAACGCCGGGCTATTTTTAGCGCTGCTTTTAGTGATTCGACAGCCGCTTGTGGTAAGCGGAACTCTTCCATTCCTATCATATGTATATAAGCCCTTAATGTAAGTACCTGATGGGTTGGATTATCGGATACTTTTGCGATTCGGAATACATCATCTCTTGCCGTCAGGGTGGGCCATTCTGCGAGGGCACGTATTGCAGCATCCTGGATATCCTCGTTTTGTTCTGCTAAAGCCTGGCGTAAGACTGTAAGTGTACTGTCATCACCGATCTTTCCCAGAGTTCGGTATAAGGCGGCCCGGCCTCTTACATCTTTGACTTCAGGCAGCATCGCAACCACTGCAGCCCCCCGGTTATGCGGCTCTCTATTTTTTCCGGCAACAGCAGCTATTATGACTGTCATCTCGTTTTGCTCCCTTTCACTCTTTGCTTCAAGCATAATGTTTATGAGGCGGGAAAGATCGGAAAGCTCAGCAAGCACTTTAAGCGCCTTCATAGCCTGGATGCGGTTTTCAGGCTCTCCATCACGGATTATGGCAAATAAAACAGGTTGCCCCTCTTTAATCCGCCGCTCCTCAATACAGCGGATAAGTTCATTCCTAAGTTGAGGATCTGAGTTTTTTCCTAACCCAGCCAGGACGGCCTGATCTACTCCCTCTCCTTTAAGATTCCATAAACTGTTCCGGGCAGTACTTTGTTCAACTCCTGTAGATTCTGCAGCATAAAGGGAGAAAAAGTTCACCATAGAAGCATCCCCAAGACTACAAAGCGCTTCCAGAGCAGCAATCCTTACTCTTTTTTCCTGACTTTTAACCGCCTCTTTTACAACTGACAATACTTCTGGCCTCTGAAACCGGGACAGGACCATTAATAACTGGGCCTGATTTTCTTTCGGAAGTTCAGGCAATATATCACATACAGCTTTAAGAGATGAATCGTCAAAATCATCGCTAATCATACCAATAGCCGGAGTATATATTTCTTTATCCCCGCTTTTTAGAATATCAAGGATCATCTGGCCGGCTTTAGCGCCGCCTGTCAAGATCTTGCCGCGCCCGGCAGCCCGGCGTAATGAAGCCGGGATATCTGCAGACAAAAGAGCGTCATAGATTTCGACAGCTTTTTTTGGATGCTCTTGCAGCTGAACTTTTTCCGCACATTTTAGCAGGGACGAAGCTGTTTGAGCTTTAATATTTCCTTTGGCTGCACTCAAAGTTTCCATAAGAACCTCAACTGCTTCAGGAGTAGCTATCCATCCCAATGCTGTTACAGCAGCAAAGGCCGATTCGACATCTGGTCCATGTATCAGCATTCCTAAAGGAGCTACTGCATCTGCAACCTTCCGCTGACCCAATGAAGAGATGATCCCGAGCCTTATTTCCCCTCGGCTTTTGGAAAGAGCATTAAGCAGTGCTTTTTCAGCAGAAATACCAGGAATCATTTCCAAAGCATAACGGACCATATCCGTAGTCTCTTTCTTAAGGAGTTTCTTTTCCAGCTCTGGCACAGATTTTTCGCTTCCGATTATCCGTAAATGCCGGCAGGCTTCCATCTTTGCCTCAAGTGTGGCATCTGAGTCAAGAAAAAAAAGAAGCTCTTCCTCACAAACTGCTCGGGACTCAGGAGATTTCCGGTGTTTGCGAATATAATTATTGAATTTTAGAATTATTTTATCGTTCTGGCCCTGCTTGTAGGTTGTTAGCTGCTGGAGGATATCCTTTAAGTTTTGACCAGACTGGG
>JAUWTR010000322.1 GCA_030614645.1 Candidatus Aminicenantota bacterium | reverse complement strand
TTTTGGATGAGCAGGGGAGAGCTATGTCTAAATCATTGGGAAATATTATCGAACCGGAAGAGATCGTATCCAGAAACGGAGCTGAAATATTAAGGCTGTGGATCGCTATGCTTAATTATAAAGAAGACTCCCGTTTTGGGAAGGAGACCATGCAGCGGCTGAAGGAAGCTTATCGCAAGATCAGAAATACCTGGAGATTTATCCTGGGGAATGTTTATGATTTTTCTCCGGATAATGAAAGCATAGCTTTAAAAGATATGGAGATGTTTGACAGATGGATGCTAGAAAAGTTTGCCCGGATAGGAAGGAAGATCCTGAAAGCATATGACGAATATGAATATCATACTGTTTTTCATACAATTTATAATTTTTTTACTGTAGATCTAAGTTCTTATTATCTGGATGTTCTTAAAGACAGGCTCTATTGTTCAGGGAAAAATTCACAGATTCGAAAATCTGCACAGACAGCCCTGTTGAGTGTTTTAAAGGACACTTTGATATTAATGGCTCCTATTCTGCCTTTTACAACAGATGAAGCCTGGGAGAACATGCCAGATATTAAAACCAAGAGTAAATCTGTACATTTAGAACTATTTCCCGATTTTCAGGAGCCCAGGTTAGAGGAGGGGGTATTTGAGGAATGGGAAAAACTTGTCCCAGTACGGGAGCAGGTCTTAAAAGAGCTTGAAATTGCGCGCGAGGAGAAATTGATCGGCAACTCTCTAGAAGCAAGAGTAAATTTACGAGTTCCTGTCTCACATATGGATTTGATCCGCAAGTACGAAGTGATGTTGACTTCTCTCTTTATTGTATCGGAGGTCAAAGTGGCTGAAGGCTCCGGGGACGAGTTAGAGGCAAATATATTTCGGGTAATATCAGAAAAGTGCCAGAGATGCTGGAATTATTCCTCCTATGTCGGGAAAAGCTCGGCTTATCCGGAATTCTGTAAACGCTGCGAAGAGGTAGTCAAGGAGATAAAAAATTGAAACGGACCCTTCCATATTTATTTTTTATTCTGATTCTTCTGGGCCTTGATCAGGTGACAAAGCTTTTTCTAGTGAAGCAAATACCTTATGGAGGTAGTAAAAATATTATTCCCGGTTTTTTTAACTTGAGTCACGTGCATAACCGGGGAGCTATATTCGGATTTTTTAATCAGGCAGGGACTCCGCTTGTTTATTTGATTTTAACTTTAGCATCCCTGACAGCTTTGGGTTTGGTTGTATATTATTTTATCAAAGTTCCGTTCTCAGAAAGATTATTGAAAATAACACTTTCTCTTGTTTTAGCAGGGGCCTTAGGGAATTTGGCTGATCGCCTATTAAGGGGGTATGTTATTGATTTTATTGATATTTACATTGGAAAATATCACTGGCCTTCTTTTAATGTAGCAGACTCCTGTATCTCTATTGGAGCTGTGTTACTGATATATATTTTCTTTTTTAAAAAAGGTGAAAAATGTTCCCTGTACTCATCAAATTAGGTCCAATCACTATCCATACTTATGGCTTTATGATGGCGGTTGGTGTCGCTTTTAGTATCTGGTTTATTTTTGTTCAGGCAAAAAAGCAGGCTTTGGATGCGGTCAAGCTTGTAGATATGATTTTTTTTACTGTTATCATAGCCTTGATCGGAGCAAAAGCTGTTCTTTTTATTGGAAATTTTTCTTATTACACAAAAAACCCTTCTGAACTTCTCAGCCTGGCAAGGTCTGGGGGAGTTTTTCAGGGAGGATTGGCAGCCGGGTTTTTATTTGCCTTATGGTATTTGTATAAACACAAAATCCCAACCTGGAAGACAGCTGATATAATTGGCCCTGCTCTGGCTTTAGGACATGCATTCGGCAGGATCGGCTGTTTCAGTGCTGGCTGTTGTTATGGACGTACATGTGCTTCTCCCTTAGGCTTAAAATTTTTCAGCGCCTATGCTTCTGATTTAACCGGTATTCCACTTAATACTAAAATCCATCCGGTTCAATTGTATGAATCTGCCTTGAATTTCCTTAACTTTTTTATTCTATTCTTAATATTGAAAAAGAAAAAATTTGACGGACAGGTATTTTTCACTTATATCATCAATTATTCAGTGATCAGGTACTTTACTGAATTTTTCCGGGGAGACCATTCGTCGGAAGTATATCTTATCAAGAATGTTTCTCCTTTTCTGAGCATCTCATATCCTCAGGTTTTTTGTATCATAGGATTGATCGTAGGGATTACTCTGTATTTTGTTTTCAAAAAGAAACGTGTTTGAAAAAAAATTCCTAATAAAGCCATCAAGGGGGGAAAACCAGAGACTTGATGTTTTTTTGTCAGAGAAGATCAAGGACTTAAGCCGTTCCCAGGTAAAAGGCCTGATTGAAGATGGTCGGGTTTTGATTGATGGAAATTCCAGGAAACCGAGCTATAGATTAAAGCAAAATGAATTTATCCAGATAAAGTGTGAAGAAAAAGCTGAGGAATTAGTAAAACCTGAAGATATTGCTCTCAATATTGTCTATGAGGATGCACACATTGTTGTGTTAAATAAAGAATCAGGGCAGGTAGTACATCCTGGGGCTGGGAACAGGTCCCACACTCTGGTAAATGCCCTATTATTTCATTTCCCTTCTCTAACCAAGATCGGCCCTAGGGAACGGCCCGGTATAGTGCATCGCCTGGATAAGGAAACCTCAGGCGTTATGGTTACAGCTATATCAAGACAAGCTTATGAGGAGCTTAAGCGTCAGTTTCGATCGCGAGAGGTAAGTAAGATGTATACTGGGTTAGTGTGGGGAAGGATAAATGATGAAGTAGGCAGGATATCCTTGCCGCTCGGCCGGCATATCCGAAACAGGAAAAAAATTTCTGTAAAGACAAATAAACCTCATGAAGCTGAAACCAGATATACAGTTCGAAAAGTTTACCGGAACTTTACTCTCCTGGATATAAGTCCTGTAACAGGCAGGACGCATCAGATCCGGGTTCATCTGTCTGCATCCGGGCATCCTGTTGTCGGGGATACAAAGTATGGGCGGAAAAAGACAAGGGTAAGATGTCCCCGTTTATTTCTGCATGCCAGTAAGTTAACTTTCAAACATCCTGAGACAAACAAACTTGTGGAATTTTCAGCAGAACTTCCGCAGGAATTGCAGGATTTT
>JAUWTR010000235.1 GCA_030614645.1 Candidatus Aminicenantota bacterium | reverse complement strand
CATGGTCACGGTTTCATAAGGATAAGGACCATACCAGAGGCCGTAATATTTTATGGCCATCCTCAACGCTTTAAAATGGCGGTCAATCTGTGATTTATGCTCTGGTTCTATGAGAAGAATCATCTTGACATCAGGAAGCTTTACCTCTTCCAGGGGAAGCTGGAGCTTCCTGGCAACTTCCTCGTATTCTTCCAGGCTTACTTCTTCATCAGCGATAAAATCACGTTCGACCTTTATAAAATCAGGATCTGCTGTCCAGGCAAAATCATGAATATTGTCCTGGTAAAAAGTGTAGGTAACTGTTTTTTTCTCCACATCAGGAACGGTTTTCATCTGCTTGCCTGAGGCTCCCACGACAAAATCCTCAGGCACATTGATATGGACTGTGAATTCGGCAAAATTTGCATAAAATTCAGAGTTTAGGTGATACTCATGACAGTTCCAGCCTTTCCCTTCTTCGTAGACGCCGGGCTTCGGGAACCACTGGGCGATAAAATAAGAATTCTGGTAATAGCTTGAGCGATGAACCGATCTTGGAATTTTTGACTCAAATTCAAGTTGAAGATGAACCTCCTCGCCTGGCTTTACGGGCTCAGGAAAAAGCACTCGCATGACTGTCTGATCGCCTGGATGAACGGGTTTGTCCTGAGTGATGAATTCCATAGTCGGTTTTAAATCCGGGCCATCAGCCAGCTTAATACTGGTGACATCTACCCAACCCCATCTACCTTCT
The DNA here is from genome assembly GCA_030614645.1 of Candidatus Aminicenantota bacterium. Classification (GTDB taxonomy): domain Bacteria; phylum Acidobacteriota; class Aminicenantia; order Aminicenantales; family Aminicenantaceae; genus JAUVXM01. Next base: position 3,302 of record JAUWTR010000235.1, on the reverse strand, counting down.
TTTATCTCTATGCCAAAGGCTCCAAACCCACCTTCTTTTGATTCCTGAATCGTGGTGCTTTTCTCGTTTTTAAAAGCATTGTAGTAAAGATGAAACCACATATCCTGGACATCATCTCGAGTGTTATTGAGCCAGGTAATATTTTCTTTTCCGTGGAGCATTTTGTTTTGATCATCCAGCTCTATCCATATTTCATAGCGGACATTGCTTATCCTCTCCTCGGCTGGCAGCGCACCCGAGCCAATAAACGATAGAGTGAGTATGAAAAACAGGAATTTAAAGTATGATTTTTTCTTTTTCACTTCCTCCCTCCTTTTTTGTATTTATAGTTCACCTGTTTTCTCTTAACTTGTTTTAATTTTTTAATTTCAGGCCTTTCTTTCACTGCATTAGAATTCAATCTTCAAAACTAATTACGTAATAATCTTTAAAAAGTTCCCTAAAAACTATGCCACTATGAATATTCACTTGAAACCTGAAAAAAACAGCTGTGCTATGAGGCCAGCAATCGGGGGAAAGAAAAAAGTGCAGGCGAGGCGGGCAACTGTAAATTTCCACCCCAATATCCCGATATCCATGGGCAAACGACTAACTGCCCATAATGACCAGGCTGTCACAAAGGCAACCATGGTTCCTACTCCGGCTCCAGCACGCAGAAATCCAGCGGCGACCGGCAAACTTACATAGGGCCCACCAGGAGTTATGCCGCCCGCAAGAGTCCCGATTAATATCCCGCGTATCCCAGACTCCTCCCCTATCCACTTGGATATGAGTTCACGGGGCAGAAGAGTCTGAATCATGCCGGCCATGATAAAGGCAAAAATCAATAAGGGAAGAATCTGAGCTATCATCCTGAGGGCGTATTTTAGGCCGATGATATGCTGACCCCCCCCTTTTGAGTATCCGATGTAAAGGAGAATAATGGCAAAAACAGCCATGGCTATCGTTGGGATTAGCATATTCGAAGTCCTCCTTTTTTTATCCATTTTTTTATCTTTATCTTTATCCATGTTAGATTGTATTAATCTTTTTTACTGATTGTTTCTTACCTTTTGTTCTTTAAATCCACTTTCTTTATGGTCTTTTTACTGAGGAAGCCTTTTATTTTATCGATGAATTCTTGAGGCCAGCTTTTTAGCATCCTGTTCAACATACTACTATTTACAATTGATACATCAACATATTTATCACTCTCTATTAAAATATTTCGTAATCCTTCCCACTTCTCCGAATCTTCCTTTCGAGATGGCGCACCGAGTTCTTCTTTCACTGTCACGACCAGCTGCTTATCAGGTCCATCTATGACCCAGCCGTCTTCTTTCTCAGCAAATTCTACGGCAGCTTCTGCTATTTTTGCCTGTTCCTGCTCGATTTCTGCTATTTTCGCTTTTAGTTGCTTTTTTTCCTCTTCTAACTCTGAGTAGCAGGTTACTAATTTCACTCCTGGATCTTTTCTGTATTTGTTCTCGTCTAGCTTTTCCATCTTCTTCGGATGCTTCCAGAGCGGGCAGATTTGCTGAAAATCACACCAATCACAGAGGACACTCTTATGGGGAGGAAATTCCTCGCAAGCTTCGATTGCCTTTATCTTTTCTATTGCGGTAGCTTGTATTTCCATTAACTGTTCTTTTGTCCTTGAAGATTCGACCTGTTTATTGAAAAGAAGAAAATGCCAGATAAGTTTTGTCTTTTCAGCTTCTGGCCACCTGCTAAGCAGAGCAAGTTGATAGAGGGACAGTTGAAAATCCTGGCCCGCCTCCTCTTGAGTCATTAGTGTCGCAGAAGTTTTGTAATCATGGATTTCGAATATTTTTTCTTTATCGTTCCAGTCTAGGCGGTCGATTATTCCGGTAAACCTATATTCCTGGGAATCTTGTTTTAGCTTGCAAAAAACATACTCTTCTGTTTTCACAATTTTTGTCTGGTCAAAAGGCTTATACTCTTCATAATAATCCATCAAGCATTTTTTCCCTTTTTCATAATAGTCTTCTGCAGAAAATTCTTTTTTCATAATTTTAATCGAGTCATTGTAGTCTTTTTTCCATAATTCATCATATTTATAAAGGAGCCATTTTTTAGGCTTAATTATTTTGTTTTTCACGAAATCATAAAACTCTTTCAAAGCTTCATGGACTATAATGCCCATAAATGCTTCTATAGTCTCAACTCTAAGACGCAATTTATCAATGTATCTGTATTTATACTGTAATTTGCATTTTTCAAAGCTTCCTATTTTACTGAACGAATATGAACTGCTCATCGGTATTTTCTCCTCCTCTTTTCTGACTAAGACTCCTGATTTGAGAGCTCTTAATGTTTTCTAAATATATTCCATACTAACTAAAACATATTAAATATAACTCAGAGTTATAATTTTCTCTCTTCGGAATATTTCTTATGCGCCCCCTGTTTGCTCCTTTTCAGAGCCGCGTGTGCAGAAAAATGTTTTTGTTAGCGACTGTTGGGCAAAAACAGGACATACAGGGCAAATACACTGATCTTCTTCAGTAATCCTTACATTCTTGCCGATTGTCGGAAAACAATATCCTATAGGATCAGCTCCTTGAACATAAGTCGGGCAGCTCCGGCAGATGCACATTCCAATGATCTTCTGCTCCATCTCTTTCATTTCTTCCGGATTCATATCCTCGCTCATGATCCCTCCTTTTAAGATTCAGTTAGAAGCTCTCATTGCAAGAGACTTCTCAGTCATGAAATTGTTATCTTTATTATCCACTCATTAAGAATTATGTTCAAGGGACAATATAGCCTAGCAGTCTATTCATTCTTTTTTCTTTTTACTCTCCTTATTTTTTTTCCAATAATCCATACATTCAACATTGCAAAAATGGACGACATATTCCTGACCTTCTGAGTGGAGGGCGGCTGCTTTTGGGATTATTTTTTTACAAACATGACAGGATATTTTCTCATTATCTTCCTTCATTTTTCATCCTTTCGAATAAAATTAAAATAAATTAAAAAGAGACAGGCTACTTTTTCTGTCTCTTATTTCGTGTGTAAATACGGACATATTTCTTTTTCTGTATCTTTTTGCACAAAAAGTAAGAAAGTTGCCTTTTTTCATCCATATTTACTTTTACATCAAAAAGTAGCCTGTCCCCTATTTATTTTTAAGTCTAAAAAAAAGCCAATTTTTATCTTTTGGATCTTTAGGCTTTAGCTTTATTAAACAATATCTTCCGCGCATTTTTTTGCCGTTTATATCTATAATTCTCTTTGACACGGTTGTCTCAAGAGGAATATAGTCACCTCTGTCCCAAATCTTGACTTTTCCTGCT
>JAUWTR010000249.1 GCA_030614645.1 Candidatus Aminicenantota bacterium | reverse complement strand
GACATATCATTTTTTTGTCTCCTCGCTTATTTTCTTAACTTGGAAAATTGATGTTCCCTCTTTCCATAATATAACATATCCAATAAGACATGTCATAATTACTTGAACAGCATGCATTACAATCGTCATACCAACTGCAAGATTGGCCTCAATGTTATAGAACGATACTAATCCCAGTTTACTGAAAAAATGAAACCCGCCAACCATGCCTGGAGTCGGGATTGAAGCTCCGATCATAAGCATAAATACAAAAGGGAATAAGAAAAAGAAAGGAATAGAAATATTATATGCAAAAAAGAAGATCCAATAGAAGAAAATAATGCCAAGCCAGACTACAAAAGAAAGCAGGATATATATGAACAAGTCTTTGAGCGAATGAAAAAATTTTAATCCCTGAATAAATTCTTCTGAAAGTTCGAGAATTTTTTCTGATATTTTATCTGGAACCGGCCGCAGAAAGAACTTGATAACAGAGAAAGTCTTATCTTTAAAAAAATATAAGCAGAGGGTGATGATTAAAAATAAAGTAGCAAAAGAGATTCCGCCAATTCCCCAAAAATAAAGTTTAGCATAAATTTCTTCATCAATAATAAAAATTGAGGCATACAAAGGTTTTGATACTAGAAATATTCCAAGAATAAAACACATAGTAAATACATCAAAAATCCGCTCTACCACCACTGTCCCCAGGACAAATCCTTTCTTCATATTTTCTTTCTTGGCTAGATAGATAGGCTTGACAAGCTCTCCCAGTCGGCCAGGAAAAATCATTGTTACAGTAAATCCAACCGCATTGGCCGCAAAACGGTTGTAGAAAGAGACTCCTTTTTTCTCATGCTTTAAGAGATAATCCCATCTTAGCGCCCGGGTGATAAGATGAAGTGGCGTCAGTAGGAGCATAATGATAAACCAGACAAGATTAACATCTGTTATGGATTGAAATGCCTCTTTCCATTCTACCCGGCGGAAAAATAAATAGAGAAAAGCAATAGTAATAAGTAAAATAACGGCATGGCGTAACCAGGTTTTTTTCATAATTGGGAAGGAATATTACCACCATCCCTAATTACTGTCAATAAGGGGAGTGACTGGAGTGAAGAAGAAAAAATTAAAAATTTTTCTGTTTTCCATTTTCCGCTTTAATCTTAATTGTATGCCGCACAAATTCCCCGGGTATTCCATGCGGAATTCTGAATCTCAGCTTATTAGAATCAAGCTCAGCGCCTTCAAGATTTTCTATCAGCCCGCAGTTTAGTAGCCGGATAGAATATTCTTTTCCGGACAGGCCTTCGACTTTTAAAGTCAGGGAGGAATTTTTTGTCAGCAGGGATATTATCTTAAGCCCCTGATCTTTATCTCCGATTCTGGGGGATAGGATAACAGCTAGGATCTCCACAGATGGGGTAAAATCTATCTCACAACGGATAAGCTCCGATTTCAGGGGTATGTTAACTTCCGGCTGGATGACCTGGGCATTCCTGCTGATTTCAAATTCAGCCGGATTTCCGTTTATATGCAGAGCCTGGATCTTGTTTCCCGCACTTAAAGCAGGAGCCAGATGGAGGCTGTAATCTTTAGATGATTCTGGCTTGATATCGATTTGTATTTTATTTTTACTTCTTTTATAGTCAAAGGAGACAACAGCCTGCCCTACCTTGTAGTTATTTAGGGTTACATGTTCCCAATCGGCCGGGAAATGAGGGGCAAAGGTTAAAGTTTTTGCAAATGTGTCTCCTTCCAGGCCTGCCAGCCCCCGGATCAAAGGCAGGATTACTCCGGCTGTAGAAAAACCCTGGTGAGACACTGATTCCTGAGGCCATGCATATAGAGTGCCTGAAAAAACTTCAGTTAAATATCCCAGGGCATGTTCGAATGTATGTCCGGCAGTAGATTTGAGCAGAGTGTAGCCCTGAAGCGACAGGTGGTGTTTGTATAATGCAGTTGTTACCCATGATGTAATAAATGGCCAAACCGCCCCGTAATTGTAGTTTAGAGGCTGAAAATAGCTGCTTTTTCTAGATATACTGCGGATTCCCCAGTCAGTAGTAAGTTCTGCTGAAGAAAGCTTTTCCAGAGATTTGAGGCTTCTTTCCGGAGTTCCCAGGTGCCACATCAGGCCTACTGCATTCCAGGGAGAGATTTCCTTGACATGCTTGCCTTTTTTATTAAAAGCATAAACATAGAATTGATTTTCTTCGTCCCAAAATTTTTCATTAAAGGCTTTTTTGGCTTTTTTGTAATATTCAGAGGCTTTAGCGCTTAAGGCTTTTTTACCGACGCTGTCAGCCAGTTTTGCCATGGCATAAGCCGCCCTCACCCAAACAGCAGACATGTAAATATCAGATTCGATCCCGATCAGAGCCCCATATTCCAGGGCTCCCAGGCCGGCTTTGCTGTTATCCATTAAGCCGTCGCCATTTGCATCTGTTGAGAGGCACCAGGCAAAGGCGCGTTTAAGAGAATCCCAGCTTTCTATGATAAATTCTTTGTCTCCTGACATGCGGACATAGTCATATACAGCTGCCAGGTAATATGGGGTAGTATCCCCGTGGATATAACCATAGTGGTAATCATTCCACCAGTCTATATAACCTTCTGCCTGAGACAGTTCATGTGACATTTTCCCATCTTTTCGCTGCCATTTCTGAGTAAAGGCCAGAACATCCCTTACAGTTTGAAAAGCTCCGTAACCGGACAGGCTGAAAGAGTTGATATATGTATCTCCGCCGAAAAACCAGCCAAAACCAGGGCGCCCGCTGCTGCCGGATGCTCCCAAACCAGCGATCATTCCTTTGCCGAGTAAGGGATTGTCTACAATAAGATTGTCAAAAGCGACTTTAGCCCATGCAAAAGCCAGGTTTAACTGCTTGTCAGGAGTTTTGATCTGGAGAGTTTCTTCCCTGAGGAGGCGAAAGTGTTCCAGGTTTTTTTTATAGATATCTTCGGGATTATTCTGGAGTTTTTTATAGACTTTGAGGATGTCAGCATGTTTTCCCTGTCCGCCTGCCAGATAGATAGGGACATATTTATCCTTAACATTGTCCGGATTGGAGATTGTGATCTTAAACTCACTAGCTGCATCTGAGAGCATATGCGCTGGTGTATAGGAAAGACCGGATGCGGCAGGGGAGCCGATAAGGCCGTGGTTTTTTCCAGTGGATTCAGAAATGATATATGCTTTGAGATTATTATCCCAAAAGGCATATTGACCGCCCAATCCGGCCGGCCACATGGGCTGAAGCACAGGAAGGAAGCTGCAGACAATAGAAAGAGGTTCGGTGGAATCAATTTCAAGCAGGATAATAGCGCCCGGCTCATTAACAGGGGTAATATAGGTGGCTTTGACTGTAAAGGATTGATAGGTATAGGTCAGGGTTGTTGCTTCCGGAGATACATCGATATATCGTACTATATCTGAGGCAGGGATAGGGCGGATCGAACTTCCTACAAAAAAGGAAAAAGTAAAATTTCTTATCAGCTTAAGAGGGTAGGCCCAGGCCTCAAAAGACCCGCTTTCATCACCCAAAATGGCAAACTTCCGGCCGGCTTTATCAAAAGGACTGCCAAGCCGGGCTATTCTGTGCAAAGTCAGGTCATTAGGCTGAAAATTGAAGGCCGGTATCAGCCCGTCTTGAGCAGGCAAAATAGTCGAGCCAAATAATAAAACAAATAATAATAGGATAATAATGGTTTTTTTCATGATTCCCTCATAGAAGATTATTATAAAAAAATCTCTTAATGTAAATGCTTTTTTCCCTCATCTTAAATGCAACGATCCCAAGGACTTCTTTATTACTCAAACTGTCTTTTTATTGACAATTGTACTCGAAAGGAGGTGCATATGTTAAACAACATATATATAACTAAATCAAAAACTAGACAAGACCTATTTACCCTCTATTTC
>JAUWTR010000326.1 GCA_030614645.1 Candidatus Aminicenantota bacterium | reverse complement strand
CTGGAGTGATTGTTAGCGGGAATATAATAGTTGAGTCTGCCATCTATATTGCCAGGTATTTTTCCATAAACGAGATCATTATCGGTTCAACTATTATTGCCATTGGTACATCTCTGCCTGAGATAAGCACATGCATTATAGCTGTTAGGAAAGGTGAAGGTGAGATCGCTGTTGGAAATATTATAGGAGCGGATGTGCTCAATATTTTATGGATCATTGGCATTTCGGCTATAATAAACCCGATTTATGTGGAACTGGATATAATTAATTTTGTTTTTCCATTTATGATACTTATTGTGGTTGTTATGCTGGCTGCTTTACTTTTTAAGTGCCGTCTTGAAAAGTGGAAAGGATTCGTTCTGCTGGGATTGTACGCTGCCTATCTCTATTTAACTATTCAACTTTTTATTTAAGTAAAATAAATTGACTTAAGAATTCAGTTTGGTATCATGACTTTCTTAATTGTTTAAGGAGGATAGGATGAATTATGGTGTGATTAACGAGAGTAGTAAAATTGAAGACCGCGCCAGTCTATCTCCAAGTGGAGTTTCTTTTCTGGTAGAAAAAGGCCATTCTGTTTATTTTCAAGCAGGAGCAGGTATCAAAGCCGGATATTCCAATGAAGATTTTGTGTCTTTAGGTGCAGAACTCGTCTTTACAAAAGAAGAAGTCTTTGGCCGCTCAGATACTGTTCTTAATATTTCACCCTTGAATGAAGAGGAATGCAGATTGGCCAGAAATGATCAGATACTGTTTGGTTTTCATCATCTGGCTGTCTCCCATAGAGATATTGTAAAAGAACTGCTCAAAAAAAGTGTTACCATGATAGGGTACGAAATTATTCAGGAAGATAATGAAGATCTTCCTTTTATTGAGAGTCTCAGTGAAGTTGCCGGTCAGTTGTGCCATGTGATCGCCGGACATAATCTTCAAACCACACATGGAGGCAGGGGACTGGTTATCGGGGGTGTAGTAAGTGTTCCCCCGGCTACAGCAGTTATAATAGGGAGTACAATTTTAGCCCGGAGTGCTATTAAAGCAATGCTGGGCGCTGGAGCCCATACAATAGCTTTAGGACGGTATATGGATAAACTTCGGGAGCTGGAAGAGATGAGCTCCGGAAGGCTGGCAACATTGATGGCGAGTAATTTTAACCTGGCCCGCATGTCGGCGATCGCAGATATATTGATAGGAGCAGTTCTTCGTCCCGGAAAAAGAGCTCCCCTCATGATAACGCGGGACATGGTAAGAAATATGAAAAAAGGCTCGATAATCATTGACCTTTCCATCGATCAGGGAGGATGTGTAGAAACAAGCCGCTTGACCACACTTGAGCAGCCGACTTATGTTGAAGAGGGAGTCATCCATTATTGTGTTCCCAATATCACTTCGACTGTAAGCCGGACATCTTCTAAAGTGCTTAGTAATCTTGTTATTCCTTACCTGCTCCAGATCGGGGAGCTGGGAATTGATAAAGCCCTAAAAGCAAACAAGGCATTAGCCAGAGGGGTTTACATGCATAAGCAAAAAGTCGTTAAAAAAAACATCGGGGAACGTTTTGGGTTTGACTACATCAATGGATAGATTTAACATGCAAAAAATCTTAGATGAATTTGAAAACAGTCAAAAAGAATTGATACATGTTCTTCATCGTGTACAGGCCAAGTTTGGGTATCTTCCTCCGGAAGCTATTTCAGAAATATCCCGGCATCTAAAAATTACCGAAAGTGAGATTTACGGGGTTTTGACCTTTTATTCTGCCTTCAGCCTCGAACCTCGAGGCAAACATACAGTGACAGTCTGTATGGGAACTGCCTGTCATGTGCGGGGAGGGCCGAAGGTTTTAGAAGAGTTTGAAAGAAGACTTGAAATTGAAGCTGGAAATACTACCCAGGACAAGCAGTTCACCCTGGAAACTGTGGCCTGTCTTGGATGTTGTGCGATTGGGCCAGTGGTTGTCGTTGATGACGATTATCATGCTCAGGCAACGATTAGTAAAGTTGAGCCGATTTTAGAAAAGTATAAGAAAGAGAAGAAGAATGACCAAAATTAAATCTATTATAGAGTTAAAAGAAACCATAAGTCAGCAGATCAAACTCAGAAAGGAAGATAAGAAGATTGTTCTATTAGTTTCCGCAGGCACTTGTGGCCGGGCACGCGGCTCCTTAAAAGTCATAGAATCCCTTGAAAAAATACTAAAAGAAAAAAAACTTGAAGGCAAAATTCAGGTAAAAAACACTGGCTGCCATGGATTTTGCGAAGCCGAGCCAAATATCATCATCCAGCCCCAAAATATTTTTTATCAACATGTCCAACCTAAAGACGCGGAAAGTATCATTACCGAAACAGCACTTAATAACAAAATAATCGATAAGCTGATATATTCAGATCCTGTCACAGGCCAAAAAATGCCTAAAGAAAGTGACATCTCTTTTTATGCCAAGCAAGAACGAATAGTCATGGGCGATAATGCCCTTATTGATCCAACTGACATCAATGATTATTTTGCTATCAGAGGATATAATTCTCTGGGTACAGTCCTCAAAAGCATGAATCCTGAAGATGTTATTGAAACCATTATAGCCTCAGGTATCCGGGGAAGAGGCGGGGCCGGCTTCCCAACCGGTTCAAAGTGGAAATTCGCCCGCAATGCCAAAGGAGATATCAAATATATTATCTGTAATGCGGATGAGGGAGACCCTGGCGCTTATATGGACCGCAGCCTAATGGAAGGAAATCCTCATCGCATATTAGAAGGAATGATTATCGGGGCTTATGCTATAGGAGCTACAGAAGGTTATATCTATATTCGGGACGAATACCCTCTTGCTCTAACTAACATTACTCTTGCAAGTAATCAAGCTGAAGAGCATGGCCTTTTAGGTAATAATATTATGGGTACTGACTTCAGCTTTAATGTTAAAATCGCAAAAGGCGCAGGAGCCTTTGTCTGTGGAGAAGAAACAGCTCTTATCCACTCCATTGAAGGCAAGGTCGGCGAACCTCGGCAGAGACCTCCTTTCCCAGCCGTACAGGGATTATGGAAAAAACCAACAAATATTAACAATGTCGAGACCTGGGGCAATATCCCTATAATAATCGAAAAAGGCTCAGACTGGTTCGCAGG
>JAUWTR010000296.1 GCA_030614645.1 Candidatus Aminicenantota bacterium | reverse complement strand
GTTCAGATTTTTAACGCCATTCTTCTTCGTTTTTCTCGGCGCCTGCGGATCCTGGTTATTCATAATAATTGTCAATGATATACTCAAAAAACCAATATCTAATTTTAACATTGGCACTTTTTACCCTCCGGGCGAGCCGATCTTACCCCATCTGCTTCGTTGCAGCGGATTCGCGGTGAAATACCACAGCTTCATCCACTGCGCCTTGTATCTGCGGCAACCTCGACTCGTGAATTAACCAGGATCATATCTCAGAATCAGAAGGCTAAATCTTCAATGTCGCTTCAACCACAGCCGAATTTCATTCGGGACACCTCCTTCAACTAACATTTTACGGTTTTTCTATTTTCCACTCTCTATTTTCTTTTATTACTCCTGATTCTTGCTTCAAGCTAAAAAGCTTAGAAAAAATGGGGGAACTCCAGAATAATATGACTTATATGAATTATCTTGAATCAATGGATATTATGTGATAAAAATTAGTTTAATTATATGAACCTAAATTATTCACAAATATACATATATTTTTATGAATCGCGGAAGGAATAGATGAGAATAAAGAAAACCCGTTTGAATTCTTGTCATAAAAACTTAAATGGAAAAATGGTTAATTTTTTTGGTTGGGAGATGCCTATTGAATATTCTGGGATAGTGAATGAACATTTGGCTGTAAGGCAGAAGGCAGGGCTTTTTGATGTAAGCCACATGGGGGAAATCCAAATCACAGGATCTCAGGCCTTGGATTACATCCAATATCTAACTCCAAATAATGCTGCGCATGTAAATACTGAAAGAACCCAATATTCTGCCCTGACAACTCCTGAAGGGACTTTTATTGATGACCTGTTAATATATTTATTGGAGGAAAATAAATATCTTTTAGTGGTAAATGCTGCCAATGTAGATAAAGATTTTAAATGGGTCAGCAGCCATACAAAAGGATTTGAAGTAGATGTGAAAAATCTCAGTGATAAATATTCCCAGATAGCTATTCAAGGGCCTAAAGCATTGGAAATTCTAAAGCCGCTGACTGATGTGGGCCTGGAAGAAATGAAAGTATTTAGGGTAGCTTTTGGAACTGTTGCTGGAATAGAGGCTATGGTTTCACGCACCGGTTATACAGGAGAAGATGGTTTTGAGGTTTATACCCAGTCAAATAACCCCGGGAAAATATGGGATGCTCTGCTTGAGCAGGGCAAAAAAACTGGAATTCAGCCGGCTGGATTGGGAGCCAGGGATACACTCAGGCTTGAAGCCTGTCTGATGCTTTATGGAAATGACATTGATAATACGACTACTGTACTGGAAGCAGGTCTACGCTGGTTGATAAAATTTAAAAAGGGAGATTTTTTAGGAAGAGAGGCTCTTCTTACTCAAAAAAAAGAAGGATTAAAACGAAGGTTAGTAGGTTTTGAACTCCAGGGGAGGGGAATAGCCCGGTCACATTACCCTGTGTATATTAAAGGAGAAAAAGTATCAGAAGTTACATCCGGGACTTTTTCGCCTTATTTTAAGAAAAGCATAGGTTTGGCTTATCTTCCAATTGAACACACGGAGAAAGGAACAGAATTTGAGATTGGGATAAGAGACAAACGGGTTAAAACCCAGGTGGTTCCTATTCCTTTTTACAAGCGGAATTATTAACTAATAAAGGAGGTAATAAATATGTATCCGGATAACTATTATTACACGAAGGACCATGAATGGATTAGGATTGAAGGTAATAAAGCCACGGTAGGAATCACTGATTTTGCCCAGAAGCAAATGGGAGATGTTGTCTATGTTGAACTCCCGGAAATCGGAACAAAACTTAAGTTTCATCAATCCTTTGGTGTAATCGAATCAGTTAAAGCTGTATCGGATATTTACGCACCTGTTTCCGGAGAAGTAATGGAAGTGAATGAGGATTTGAATGATGCTCCTGAAATTCTAAATGAAGACCCTCATAAAAAGGGCTGGGTAATCAAGTTAAATATTGAAGATAAATCTGAACTTGAAGAGCTTATGTCTTTGTCAGACTATGAGAAATTTTTAGAGGGATTGGAAGATTGAGGGAATGAACTACATTTCATTAAGTGACAAAGATAAAAAGGAGATGTTGGACAAGATCGGCATTTCTACAGTAGATGAACTTTTTAATTCTGTTCCGGAAAATATTAAACTTAAAAGGCTTCTTGATGTACCTGCTGCCCTATCAGAACCTGAGCTTGTAGATAAGCTGAAAGAGATTTCCGAAAAAAATAAAAATGCCGGGCTCCTGTCTTTCCTTGGTGCTGGGGCGTACCAACATTATATCCCTGTTGTAGTTGACTATTTAAGCAGTAGAGGGGAATTTGTCAGTCCATATACACCATATCAACCGGAAGTCAGTCAGGGAACTCTCCAGGTCATTTTTGAATTTCAGACCCTGATCTGCCAGTTAACCGGCATGGATATTGCCAATGCCTCTTTATATGATGGTGCATCAGGAGCGGCGGAGGCTGTTCTTATGGCCAATCGTCTGACACGAAAGGAAAAGATTTTAGTTGCGTCAACAATTCACCCCCAATACCGGCAGGTGATTCAGACTTATACCCGGAACCTGGGGCTGTCGATCGAAGAGATCGATTTTGTAAACTCCGGGAAAATCGGTACAGAACAACTATCAAAAAAGATCGACGAAGAAACTGCAGCAGTTGTCTGTCAGTCTCCTAATTTTTTTGGGATCATAGAAGATATCCAGACCATATCTGATATTGCCCATAAGAAAAATGCCCTTTCTGTCTATGTAGTTACAGAACCGCTATCGTTAGGTATTTTGGAACCTCCCGGTAAACTGGGAGCGGATATTGTTACCGGCGAAGCTCAGGCATTTGGGATGCCTCTCAGTTTCGGAGGTCCTTACCTTGGATTCATGGCATGTTCTAAAAAATATTTACGCCAGTTTCCGGGACGTATTGCCGGCCAGACCAAGGATGTAGATGGGAAACAGGGATATGTATTGACATTATCAACACGCGAGCAACATATTAGAAGAGAAAGAGCTACATCCAATATCTGTACCAATCAAGCTTGGTGTCTGTTGAGAGCAACAATATTTCTAGAAACTTTGGGGAAATGTGGATTAAGGGATATGGCAGCTAATAATTTATATAAAGCAGATTATGCCCGGCAAAAAATCAATGAAGTCAAAGGGATTGAATCAAGGTTTAGGGGGACTTCATTTAATGAGTTTGTCTTAAGTTTTAACAAGCCCTGGGTAGAGATAGAATCTTCATTGCGAGAAAAACTCATTATCGGTGGCTATAACTTGCAAAAAGACTATCCTGGACTTAAAAATTGTGCTCTTTTCTGTGTGACAGAGATGCATAAGAAAGAAGATAT
>JAUWTR010000137.1 GCA_030614645.1 Candidatus Aminicenantota bacterium | reverse complement strand
TGTACTTTGGAATGCCTATCTAAAGGCCAAACGGCAGACTGAGCGGGGCGCGAATGGCAAGCCTAAAGCTTACGTGATTCCCACAGCTCAGCATGATTACCTGACTACTGTAAAGATGATCAATACCCTGCTTTTGTCCGGGATCGAGATAAAACAGGCCCGGAAGCCGTTCTATGTTGGTAATGCGACCTACAAGGAAGGCTCCTTTGTTATATCCCTGGAACAACCTAAGATGGGCTTGATAAGGAACCTGTTAGGACGCACTTTATATCCTGACAATGAGTGGACCAGGGACGATGACGGTTCTCCGCTCCGCCCCTATGACTTGGCGACTCACAATATGAATGAGTTCATGGGTGTCGATGTCGTGCCGGTTGATGAGGCTTGCCAAGGCGACTTCCGGATAATCGATGGCCAAGTAGAGGCCTCAGGCGAGGTTGAGACGGGAGGATCAGGATATCTGCTTGATGGTAAGCTGAATGCCAGCTTCAAAGCGGTAAATCTTCTCTTGGATAAGGGAGTAGTGGTTCAGCGGATTGACAAGGCTTCCTCAGGAGCTTCTCCCGGCGATTTTATTGTGGCTAAAGGTTCTGAAATTATGCTCAAGGATGTAGCCGATTTGACGGGCGTTGATTTTAAATTGCTTAAAAGAGAGATTCAAGAAGGGACTCACATTGTTAAACCGGTACGGGCTGGTATGTATCAGCGCTATTGGGGCGGTAATATGGACGAGGGCTGGACCCGTTTTGTCCTGGAACAGTTCGCATTTCCTTATACATCCCTGAAGGACGCTGAGATCAAAAAGGGAGACCTAAATAAAAAGTACGATGTCATAATCTTTCCCCAGGATTCCACAGGTATGATCATGGGCGAGATTTCCGGAAGATACCGCCGCTACCTGTCATCTGTTCCTCCTGAATATCAAAGCGGTATTGGCGAAAAAGGTGTTCAGGCGCTTAAGGAATTCGTTGAGAAAGGAGGGACGCTTGTAACGTTAGGTGAAGCTTGCAGCTTTGCCATTGATAAATTCGCCTTAAGCGTCCGTGATGCTGTAGAGAACACTACCTGGAAAGAATTTTTCTGTGCCGGATCAACTTTCAAGGTCAACTTTGATAACACCCATCCTTTGGCCTATGGGATGCCGTCAGAAGGTTTTGTCGTCTTCTACAGCAGTCAGGCCTTTGAGGTCATTCCCAGCCAACACAATGAGCGCTACGAAACAGTTGTGCGCTATAAGGATAAGGATATCCTGCAAAGCGGCTGGCTTATCGGGGAAGAATATCTGTCAAACAAGGCAGCAATGGTCAATGCTGAATATGGCAAGGGCAATGTGGTTCTAATCGGATTCCGGGCCCAGCATCGGAGTCAGACACATGGGACATATAAGCTGCTCTTTAATGCCTTAATGCGCTGAGCCTAGGGCAATAATGGATACCTGGGCTGGAAGTTAAGCAGATAAGTATTAAATAAATGCGAACAATATAAATCTGAGGGAATGGATACGCTCGCTTCAGATTTTTAACGCCATTCTTCTTCGGTTTTCTCGGCGTCCGCGGATCCTGGTTATTCATAAAAATTGCCAATGATGTACTCAAAAAATCAATATCTAATTTTAACATTGGCACTTTTTACCCTCCGGGCGAGTCGATCTTACTGCATCTACTTCGTTACAGCGGATTCGCGGTGAAATACCACAGCTTCATCCCCTGCGCCTCGTATCTACGACAACCTCGACTCGTGAATTAACCAGGATCATATCTCAGAATCAGAAGGCTAAATCTTCAATGTCGCTTAATCCAAATCCTCAGATTTACCAGTCGTCTTCAAGATTAATAAACTGGCTTGTCTCTTTGGATGATGGTTAATTTCCCAGTCAGGTCGATTCCCTCGCCGGATACACTGATATTATAAGTTCCTGGGGTAGCGAACCTGTAATAACGAAAAAAGTAAGCATCTGGGCTATCCACTTTTTCCCTGATCAGATCCCACCTTACCTGGTTGAAGCCTTTGGAAGCCTGGAGGATTTGGGACCAGATAGTCTTCCCAACCTTGTTTTTAGCCGCGATAGTAACTTTAGCATTTTTCTTCAAATAAAAAGTTATCGGGACTTTTTCCATGGTGCTGTATCTCGGGTCGCTGTGGGTGTCATTGATCCAGGGGAGAAGGGCTGCCGGGATTTTAAACATAATATGGTCTTGGGGTTCGCCGTTTTCAAATGCATTCTGGATTGGTTTGAGGTTTAATTTATAAATACCTCGGCCGTGGGTGCCAACTACAAGATCCATTTCCCTTTCCTGAATTACCAGGTCGGAAATAGCGGTAGCTGCCATCTCCGGGCCCAGCAAAGACCAGATTTTTCCCCGGTCTATGGATATGTAAACTCCCCGGTACATGCCGGCGTAGAGAATGTTTTCGTTAGTCGGATCTTCCAGGATGACGTAAGCGACTTCGTCCGGAAGGTTGGAAGCGATCGATCTCCAGATTTTCCCATAATCTTCTGAGACAAAAAGGTGTTTTCTAAAATCATCGTCATTAATACCGGTTAAAGTTACATATACCCGCGCTTCGCTGAAGCGAGAAGGGCAGATGCTGCGGATATACCGGTTGGGAAGGCCTCTGGAATGTTCCGTCCATTTGATTCCATCATTTCTAGTGACCCAGAAAGCGCCTCTATCTGTTCCGGCGTATAATAGGCCCGGCACCAGAAGTGATTCAGCAACAGCGCCGGCCCCTGTAGAGTCTTTCTCTTTATACTCTGATTTTGCCAGGTCAGGGCTTATCAACATCCAGGAGTCTCCCCGGTTTAAGCTTTTAAAAACATAGTTTCCAGCATGGTAGAGGGTAAGATGATTGTGGGGCGAAATAATGTAAGGAGTAATAAAGTTATAACTTAGTTTTCCGGCGTGTCCTTTGGGCAGCCGGGGGCGTATATTCACTGAACGGTCAGCTCTCATATCCTTGCGCATGATCGCCCCGTTCTGGGAGGAAAAATAAACCGTGTTCGTATCTTCTGGGTCAGGGACAGTGTAACAGCCGTCCCCTCCGGACCAGGCGTCGAGCCAGACATATTTCCAGCCATCAGCGAATTTTGGTTTCCATTCTTTGGCCGGGCCGAATACAGAGGAATCATCCTGAGTCCCGCCATACACGTTATAGGGATCTTGATTATCGACTGAAATATCGTAAAATTCTCCGGCTGGAATATTATTATAATGTAGCCAGGAATCCCCTTTGTCATAACTCACATATAATCCCCCGTCATTACCGAGGAGCAGATGGTTGGGATTTGTCGGGTCGATCCAGAGCTCACAATGATCAAGATGCAGAGGATCGGCAGGGTTGGGAAAGAGGTGGAATACATCCCCGCCTACAAGCTTTAATGTCTTCCCCCCATCAGAACTGTGCGCCATCCTGACTCCAAGGGTATAGATCTCTTCATCGTCCCTGGTGTTTACATAACAGTCGGTGAAATACCAGCCGATGCCAGGAAAGATCATAAGCTCGTCTTTATGGGTCCTTTTCCAGCTTTTTCCTCCGTCAAGTGTACGGTACACCTCAGCTGCAAGGCGCGGCTTTTTGTTCAGATTGTCCACCAGGGCATATACCTTATCAGGATCGGACCAGGATACGGCTAGACCTATCCGGCCTGTCTTGGGACCGTCGGGGAAACCGTTTTTTTGCCGGGACCAAGTCTTGCCCCCGTCAGTGCTTTTGTATATGCCGCTGTCCTTCCCAAATATACCGGGATTATTTTCCCACATGGAGACATAGATGGTTTCCGGATCAGAGGGAGCAATAACAACATCATTGGCCCCAGTGCGCTCGTTCACATAGAGCACATGTTCCCAGTTTTTCCCTCCATCTGTTGTCCGAAAAAGCCCCCGGTTTGGATTGGGGGACCAGAAATGGCCTAATACAGCCACAAAAGCAATGTCCGGATTTTCCGGGTGAACTGCGATCTCGCCGATATGATAGGAATCAGGCAATCCCACATTTTTCCAGGTCCTGCCTCCGTCTTCCGAACGGAAAACCCCTGTACCGGGCATAGTAAAATTGCGGGCCTTTTTAAGGCTTTCTCCCGAACCGAGCCAGATTATATCGGGATCAGAAGGTGCCAGAGCTATATCACCGATACCCAGAGCTGATTGGTTTTCAAATATGGGTTTCCAGGAAAGTCCGTGGTTGGTTGTCTTCCACAGGTTGCCGGAACCGAAAGCGACATACATGGTTCCCGGATGGGAAGGATCAGCCTGCACCGCTTCGACCCGGGCAGAATTCATGACCGGCCCGAGCGAGATCCACTGCAGGCCGAACCGGGAGTCCTGCTTAAGTTTCTGGTATTGTTTCCAGGATTCCAGGAGGGGACTCCTGACGTCCTGCGCTTCGCTAAAAAAACAGGTCCCTGCTATAAGCAGGATAATCAGAGTTGTTAATATGGTTTTTGTTTTCATTTGGCTCTATATTAACATAAATTAATATAGAATAAATCAGAGATTTTTTAGGAACTACATTAATGGGAAATTATTTGTCTTGTTGTTCTTGGATATGTGCGGCGACTTCTTGGATAGCGTTTAATACATCTTCTAAGGCGTTTTTTGCCTTTTTGTGAATCTTGACTCTTTTAAAACCTTTTGCCCCCACATATCTTAATTTTACTTCTTCAGCTTGTGCTATCTTCTGTAACAAAGCAAATTCATCCTGATTTATCATCACGTCATAATATTCACATGTCAATTCCTCTGCTTCTATGAATTGAATCTGTTCTCTAGGGGATAAAATGTGTTCCTCATCCTCAATAGTGAGGATATATTTATTTATAAACAATCTATCTTCATCAAAATAATTGATGACCATACGTAAAACCAGACCTTTTTTTTTAGTTATTCCGAAATAAAGATAGATCCTTGAACTTGCCTTTACGCAACTATTGTGTTTAAACCAGGTAATTCCGCTTTTTTTATCTTTCTCAGCTTTTAGATCATATTTTTTTTCAAGATCCTTATTAAAATCAAATGAAAAAAGCGAAACCGATAATAACAAAACAGAAGTTATTCTAATTATTTTTTTCATTTTTCGACCACTTTTATATTTTAAACTTGGATTCTCCCTGAAAAAAAATAAGGGGAGGGATTTTTCCCTCCCCTTATCTACTTGATTCTATCTACTTGAATTATATAGTTTTAGAATTCGAATCTGAATCCAAGCCTGAAAGTTCTCGGACCTCTTATCCCCCAAATATACCCGAACTGGTAATCTGACCATTGATCCATTTGAGTCTCGTAATCAGTTACTGTTGAGCTGTTGAATACATTAAATATATCTACAAGTGCTCCTACTTTGAGCCCTCCTATACGAAAGAATTTTTCCAACCTTAGATCAAGATTGTGTATAGAGTCATAGCGGTAGGATCCTCTTTCTTCTCCATATATATATACAGAGTCACCCCTAAATGTAACCATGTCTCGGGGTAGGGCCATACCTGAACTATAGGGACTTCCTGTCCTGAAACTATAATACATACCTAAAGTGACGTCTACTACAGGAATATCAACCGCGCCGCTGATTTTCAGAAGATGAGTGGGGTCGATTCCGAGAGGGCCTTCTGCATTT
>JAUWTR010000034.1 GCA_030614645.1 Candidatus Aminicenantota bacterium | reverse complement strand
TTATGCGCAGTGATCATTGCCATATCCCTTCCTGTAAAATCTATTGTCAATGCATACGACCTTAAACCAGATTCGAGAAATCTTTCCATAGATTGGATAAAAACAAATCTACCTCTTAATTCGAAAATATTTATCCCGCAAGAGCTTGATCTAGATACTAGAAAACTTGAAAAAGCATATAAAATCAGACATTTTAATGGGCTGAAATTAAGAGGTAATTTTAAAGAATCAATTTTGGATTCTTATGTATTAATTCCCTATTACGGATATGATAAAAGGAAGCCCGCTGGAAGGGAAAAAGCATTACAGTGTAACAGATTTTTTAAAGAATTTGATAAAATCGTTGAATTTGGAAAAAAACCTGTTTTGGTTAATTATTATAGAGCAGTGCCCACAGGGAATCCAAAATTCTATATTGGCAGAATACGATAATTAATTTAGCATTGAAAAAATGAACGATATTAGTAAAAAGCTGCTCATTATCATCCCTACTTACAATGAAGCTTTAAATATAAGGGAGCTAATTGCTACAGTTCGATCATATGTGAGCAATTGCGGATTATTAATAGTGGATGATAATTCTGCAGATGGAACAGCCAATATTGTTAAAACCAATCAAAAGCATGACAAAAATATCTATTTACTCCAAAGAGAAGGAAAATTGGGATTAGCATCCGCATATATTACTGGATTGAAATGGGGATTAAACAAAGGATATGAATATTTATGTATAATGGATGCAGATCTATCCCATAATCCAAAATATCTCGTTACGTTCATTGAAAAAATCTATGAGTGTGATTTTGTTGTGGGGTCAAGAAACATAGAAGGTGGCGGTATATTAAACTGGCCCCTAAGGCGTAAAATATTAAGTAAATTTGGTAGTTTTTATTCAAGAACGATCTTATCAATTCCCATTTATGATTTCACTAGTGGCTTTCATATGTGGCGAAGAAATGTCCTCGAAAATATAGATTTGGATAATATTAAATCAAAAGGGTATAGTTGTAATATCGAATTGAAATATAAAGCTTATAAAAATGGGTTTTCCTTTATAGAAATACCGATTATTTTTGAAGAGCGGAGAGGGGGTGTTTCTAAAATATCAAAAAGAATTATCCTAGAGGCGGTTTGGAAAGTTCTGCTTTTAAGACTTACTTAGGGGTCTCTCAATTATCTAGATGGGAAACAGCCTCATAATCATTTTTCGTAATTCTTTTATTTTATAAACAGAAGAACAGAATTTTTTGCTGACACTTTTAGAAAATTTCAGCTAAACTTAAATGATATTTAAAAAAAAAGCGATTATGTGGTAAAGTAGTAAAATAATTAAACATTGATTTAGGAAAATTTCTAATGAAACTACTAGTAATAGCTGAAACGTTTGTTATCTCGGGTCTTATATCATTTATTTTAACTTTGACTTTGGCAAAAATAGTTTTCAAAAATAATTTATTTGATAAATTTAACAGCAGAATATTTGAAGAAAAAAAAACACCCCGAGTGGGGGGGATTTCAATATTTTTTTCTTTATTTATTTCTATCTTATTTGTTCATCTGTTAGTCACTAACAATATTGCGATAGATCTCCCTGGAAACATAAATATCCCTTTATTAATTATTGCAGCACTGATAATTTTTAGTTTAGGCTTATATGATGATTTTATTGGAACAAATGCCTGGAATAAATTTATTGTCCAGGTCATTGCAGCATCAGTGATTTATTTTGCAGGGTTTAAAATAGCAGAACTCAGTATTCCTTTTATAGGGTCAAAGGGCATAAATGACTTCCTGTCGTTTTTATTAACTATTTTATGGATCTGCGGCATAACCAATGCTATTAATATTATAGATGGAATAGATGGATTAGCTGCTGGGATATCATTCTTTGCAGCCCTTTCTATGGGAGTTCTAGCCTTTTTGTCTTCTCAATTCCTCCTGGTTTTAATTATAGCTGTGTTATCAGGTGTATTACTCGGATTTTATCCCTTTAACTTTCCAAAAGCAAAAATATATTTAGGAGATTCCGGTAGTTTAGTGATCGGATTTATGCTTGCATGTTTGTCCCTGGTAGCGATTCAAAGAAAGGCTTCCTTAGCGATTGTTTTATTGATCCCTATTATTATTTTATTTCTGCCAATACTTGAGACTATTATTACCATAATAAGAAGAATTTATAAAAAACAGAATATCTTCAAAGGAGATACCGGTCATTTTCACTACAGATTTTTACAGAAAAAGATTTCCGAGACAAAAACAACCATAATCCTGATTTCAATATCGTTTTTATTTTCAGTAAGTGGGATATTATTTGAATTTGTTAATACAGAAATAAGAATACTGCTTCTTATTTTTATTTTTATAATTTGTTTTTCTCTGTTACGATTTTTAGGCTATATAAAAATAAATTTAAAAAATTCAAAATAAATAATCATAATAAAATTTCTATCTATTTAAGAATAAAGGAAAACATATGAAAGGATTAATATTAAGCGGCGGGAAAGGGACAAGACTGCGTCCTCTAACCTTTACCCAAGCAAAACAATTGGTCCCGGTGGCAAATAAGCCTGTATTATTCTACGGCATAGAAGCATTAAAAGAGGCTGGGATCAAGGAAATAGCTATTATTGTAGGTGATACAAAAGATGATATTCAAGGGGCAGTTGGAAACGGAGATCAGTGGGGAATTCGCATTTCTTATATTGAACAGGATGAGCCCTTGGGATTAGCCCATGCAGTTATGATATCTGAAGATTTCCTTGGAAAAGAGCCTTTTGTTATGTATCTAGGAGATAATATTCTTAAGAATGGAATCAAATCTTTGGTAGAGGATTTTAGAAAAAAGAAACCTAACAGTCAAATACTGCTGACAGAAGTCCCAAATCCTCAGATATTTGGTGTGGCTGAGCTTAAGGATGGGAAGGTTGTAAGGTTAGTTGAGAAGCCAAAAGAACCTATGAGCAACCTGGCATTAGTTGGTGTTTATATGTTTGACTTCCATGTGTTTGAAGCAGTAAAAGCCATTAAACCCTCATGGCGGAATGAGTTAGAAATCACAGATGCTATTCAGTATCTTGTTGACCAGGGCTATGAAGTGCAGCCTCACATTGTTAAAGACTGGTGGAAGGATACAGGAAAAATCGAAGATATCTTGGACGCCAACCGCCTCATCCTTGAATCGATAGAAAACAAAAACGAAGGGTTTGTTGATAAATATTCAAAGATAAACGGACAGGTAGTGCTGGAAAAAGATGTTCATGTGGAGAGAAGTATTATCCGGGGGCCTTCTATTATAGGAGAAGGGTGTAATATTGTTGATTCTTACATAGGGCCCTTCTCATCTATCCAGAAAAACTGCCGGATCATAAACTCCGAGATAGAATGCAGTATAGTGATGGAGGACAGCGAGATTCGTGATGTTGGCAGCCGAATTGATGAGAGCCTCATCGGAAGAGGAGCAAGCATTGCTAGATGTCCCCCTAAGCCTTCTGTCTACAGATTTATAGTGGGAGATAAAAGCAAAATTGAAATAAAATAAGGAAAATTATTTAGTTATATCAGATTTGGGAGGGAAAGAAGTATGATCGAAGGTGTAAAAATAAAAAAATTGCGTGTCATTCCCGACGAAAGAGGAAGGCTTATGGAAATCTTCAGGAGCGATGATGATCTTTTTTCAAAATTCGGCCAGGTTTATATGAGCACTACCTATCCAGGAGTAGTAAAAGCTTGGCACTTACACAAAGAACAAACAGATAATGTTGCCTGTGTCCATGGCATGATAAAGCTGGCTTTATATGATGCCAGAGAGAATTCTCAGACTTTTAAAGAAATAGCCCAGTTCTTTATGGGAGTTCATAATCCTTTACTTGTTCAGATTCCTGAGGAAGTCTATCATGGGTGGATGTGTGTAAGCGAAGAAGAGGCGCTTATTATAAACATTCCAACAGAAGTATATAATTACGAAAAACCGGATGAACACCGCCTAGACCCTCATAAAAACAATATACCATACAATTGGGGAAGGAAGGATGGCTGAAGAACGCCGGATTGAGGACAAAACCTTACTTGTAACCGGTGGCGCAGGTTTTATCGGAAGCAATTTTATTCATTTTCTGCTGAAGAATTATCCATACTGCAAAGTGATCAATCTGGATAAACTGACCTATGCCGGTAATCTTGATAACCTAAAGGATATAGAAGACCACCCCAGATATGAGTTTATACAAGGAGATGTGCAAGATCGTGAGATAGTCAGCAAAACTATGAAAAGAGTTAAAGGAGTTATCCACTTTGCTGCAGAGACTCATGTAGACCGCTCGATAATGGACGCCGGTGAATTTATTATGACCGACGTTTATGGTAGTTTTATTCTGTTAGATGTATTAAAGGATTCTGATGTTGAATTTTTTATGCATGTCTCAACTGATGAGGTGTATGGAAGTCTTGATAAAGGTTTTTTCAAGGAAGATGATCCCATGTGTCCTTCTTCTCCCTATTCTGCTAGCAAAGCTGGAGCGGACAGATTAGCCTATTCATATTGGGTGACATACGGGCTTCCAATCCTTATTGTAAGACCCAGCAATAATTATGGCCCCTATCAGTATCCGGAAAAGTTTATTCCTCTTTTTGTGAGCAATGCAATGGACGGGAAATCCCTTCCTATGTATGGAAAGGGAACCAATGTGCGGGACTGGCTTTATGTAGAAGATAACTGTCGCGCAATAGATATTGTTATGAAAAAGGGACAATTTGGAGAGGCATATAATATTGGTGCCAACAATGAGGTACCTAATATCAGAGTGGCAGAACGTATTGTGGATTTACTTGGAAAGTCGAGAAGTTTAATTACTTTTGTAAAGGATAGGTTAGGTCATGATAGGCGTTATGCTTTGGACTGCCAAAAAATCCACGATCTGGGATGGAAGCCTAAAATGGAATTTGATAAAGCTTTAGAAATTACTGTTAATTGGTATCAGGACAATAGAGAATGGTGGCAGAAAATAAAAGAAAAATCCAAGGATTTCAAAGAGTTTTATTCCAAGTATTATAAAGATAGATAAATTGAATTCTGTAAAGAAAAATATTCTTGTAACTGGCGCTAAGGGACAGTTGGGAAGCGAAATCAAATACTTATCAAAATTCCATAATATCAACTTCACATTCACTGATATTGAAGAACTTGATATTACATCTATGGATGAGATAGAAGGGTTTTTTTCATCTCAAGAATTTGGCTATATAATTAACTGTGCTGCTTATACTGCGGTAGATAAGGCAGAGGAGGAAAAAGAAGAGGCAGACCTAGCAAACCACATTGCTGTTAAATATTTGGCTGTAATGTCCAGTAAATTCAATGCAAAATTAATCCATATATCGACAGATTTTGTTTTTGACGGAAGTTCGTCAATCCCATTTACCGAAGAAGATAAAACAAATCCTGTATCTGTATATGGAAAAACTAAACTGGCGGGCGAAAAAGCTGTTCTTAAACACGGGAGTGAAGTAATAATCATACGGACTTCATGGCTTTATTCCTCTTTTGGCAATAATTTTGTTAAGACTATGATCGGTTTAACAAAAAAGAGGAATTCAATAGGGATTGTGTTCGACCAACTCGGCACTCCGACTTATGCCCGTGATTTAGCCGAGGCAGTTCTTAATATAATAAATTCTCAAGATTTCCTGACCGGAGTTTATCATTACAGCAATGAAGGAGTGGCAAGCTGGTATGATTTTACAAAAGCCATTGTAGAAATTGCAGGAATTAAATGCAGTATTGACCCTATTGAAACATATCAATACCCGACTCCGGCAAAAAGACCAGCTTACAGCATTTTAAATAAAGCAAAGATTAAAAAAGCATATAATATGGAAATCCCCTATTGGAAAACTTCTTTGGAAAAGTGTATTAACATATTAAAACAAAAAAACACTTAATGACTGAAAAACCACCTCAAAAAACAAATTTCCGCAAAATTGCAGAGCTAAGCTCTATAGGGCTTATGCTGCCTTCTTCAATTGCCATTGGGCTATTCATGGGATATTATCTGGACAAACTGTTTGACACTCATCCCTGGCTGCTGATCATCTTTCTCCTCCTTGGTATAGCTTCAGGTATGATAAGCCTGCTTAAAGGGATAAAAAAGTACCAATAAAGCGGGGTCAAGTCTTCATATTCCACATTAGGCGAAAAAGATGAAATGTCTAATGTGGAATATGAAGACTTGACCCCATAGACAAATCCTTTAAATAGCGATATCATAAGGCATGGAAAAACAAAAGATGACACAAACCGAATCTATAAATGCAAAGATCCTTAAGCGGATTACTTGGGAGATCGCTATCCTCGCTTTCATCCTTGCACTCCCCACTCTCATACTTTTTGATGCAGTATCCGCCCTGCTGGTTTTTGCAGGCGGTCTTCTGGCTGCCGCCGAGTTCATCTGGCTTAAGAAGTCCATCACCAAAATTTTATTAGACAGAAAAAAGCAAGCCTTCACAACCATTGTGCTCCTTTACGGCCTCCGTCTTCTCTTGATTATTGCCGTCTTTTTTATTATAATTCTGTTTTTCTCAGAGAAAGTAATTGCATTTGCAGCCGGTTTTTCAACCTTGATCTTTATTTTTCTGGTTGAAGCCATAGTGGCGTTTTCAAAGTTTAAACAATGGAAAAATTAGAGCACAGTTTATATATAGTCGAGCTTATCAATAAAATTTTCAGCAAACCCATTGCCGCTTTCCTGGGAATATTCGGTATCCATGTCCACAATCCCAATCATTTGATACCTGACTATGTTGTAATGGTTTTTTTTGTCGTGCTTTTGCTTATTCTTCTCTTCGGGTTTGCCTCGCGGAAAATAAATTCGATCCCATCAAAACGCCAGAGCATGCTTGAGATAATCATTCAAGCATTTGAAAGCCAGCTAGTTAATATAATCGGCGAGCAGGGGAAAAAATTTCTGCCTCTGGTCGCCACCATCGGGCTTTTTATCTTTTTCTGCAATCTCATTGGGCTTGTACCAGGATTTATGTCTCCCACCAGTAAACTCAATGTCACAGTCGCATGTGCCCTGGTTGTTTTTCTTTACTATCACTGGCAGGGGATAAAATCCCAGGGTGTATTAAAGTACCTCAAACATTTCTTGGGCCCGATCCCGGCAATAGCTCCCTTGCTCCTGCCCATTGAGATCATCAGCCACTTTTCCCGGGTCGTTTCGCTTTCTATCCGTCTTTTTGGAAATATATTTGCAGAAGAATTACTTATTGTGGTCATTGCTTCAATTATCCCATTTTTCCTTCCCCTGCCATTCATGGTAGTGGCAGTATTCACATCATTTATCCAGGCATTCGTCTTTGTTCTGCTGACGTGTGTCTATCTGGCAGGAGCTGTGGCCCATGAGGAAAAACATTAACTTTAAAGGAGAAAAAATGTCTAAAAACCTTAAACCACTCATCGCCTTGATTTTCTTAGTTATTCTAATGAGTACTCCCCTCCTTGCTCAAGGAAGTGATATTTCGGATAACCGGACAGCCTTATTCAAGTGGTCACTGCTCATCGGAGGCGCTCTTATTGCCATAGCTGTAACCGTCGGGGCTATGAGCCAATCAAAAGCAATAACCGGTTCATGCGAAAGCATTTCAAGAAACCCGGCCTCCGGAGATCACATCAGGTTCCTGCTCATTTTTGGGTTGGTCCTCATTGAAACCCTGGTCATCTACGCACTGCTTATCTCGATTATAATCCTTATGGTCAACTGGGGCAATATATAATTACCCTCTGAATATCACATAAAAAATGCTGCTAACTACCTTTGAAATCCTGAAAACTACATTTAAAAGGTTTGCTGAAGACAGAGGCGGCAATCTTGCCATAACCATCTCCTATTTTTCTCTGCTCTGTGCGATTCCCCTGGTAGCACTATTCGCTTTTATTGCCACTAAAGTACTAGGCAATGCTGAGTTAGCCTTCCGCAGCCTTAATATTCTATCGGACGAATTCTTTGCCCAACTCGACCCTTTGTTCTTCAAAAGAGTCCAGGTCGTTTCCCGTAATATCTCCAATTTAGGATGGTTCGGATTAGCCGGTTCATTTATCGCCGCCAGCTTTCTATTCTCCAACTTGATCTATGCAATAAACTTTATTTTTAAAGCTAATTATCAGAAATCATTCTTTTATAACCGACTAATGGAATACATTATCATGTTCGTTCTCGGAGTTATAATGCTGATCTCTCTTTCTATCACCGCCACCTGGACGGCGATACACCGAACAATTAACGAAAGTACGGTAATCGCTAATCATATTAATCCTAAAGTCATGTCATTGATCGATAATTTTTTTCTTCAATACCTCTTCCCTTTGACCCTTACTTTTCTGGTTTTCTTTGTCTTGTATAAATTTATTCCGGAAATAAAGGTCTATACCAAAGCCGCTGCCATAGGCGCTCTCGTCAGCACTCTTCTCTGGGAAGTCTTCAAGCGCATATTTGCATTCTATGTAGCTCATTTTTCAGCTATAGGAATAGTACTGCATAGATTAGTACAGGGGACTCTCACTTCAATTATTTTCTTCCTGCTCTGGATATCTTTTTCCCTGGTCATAATTTTATGGGGAGCGGAGTTGGCAGCTGTATTAAATGAAAGGATACATGAAAAGCTCGTATAAAAATACTTATCCAACTGTAGCTGAGCTGGCAGATTTTCTGGGATGCCCCTATATTGGAAATGGAGATACTGTTATTCGCGGTATATCCGGCCTGGAAAATGCAAAAAAAGGAGACCTGGTTTTTCTAACTAAACCAAAACAGCAGTATTTTCTCGAAAAAACAAAAGCCTCAGCCGTAATAATCCCAGCCGGATTAGACTATGACGATCTGCCGGCAATTAAATCTAAAAATCCCCACCTTTCCTTTGTCCAGGCCATCGATTTTTTCTTTCAACCCTATCGTCCAGAACCGGAAATCCATCCTCAGGCCCTGGTCTCACCTTCTTCAAAATTGGGCAAAGGTGTCTCTATTGGGGCCTTCTCGAGTATAGGAGACGATACAGAAATCGGGGACAACACAGTAGTTTTTCCTTTAGTATCAATATATCCGGGAGCAAAAGTCGGCAGCCAGTGTCTTATTCATTCCCATACTTCCATTAGGGAAAATATCCGTATCGGCAGCCATGTGAT
>JAUWTR010000149.1 GCA_030614645.1 Candidatus Aminicenantota bacterium | reverse complement strand
CTTTTACCGCAAATCCTTTGGAACGAAGCAGATACGGTAAGATCGACTCGCCTTTTAGGTAAAAAATGTCGATTATAAATAAAAAGTGCAAAGCCAACAGTTTTATCTTTGGAATTTCCTGGAAAATCTGGTTAAATCGTGACATTAAATAAGTTAAAATGAACATCGACATTTTTTATGAATAGTTCAGGCTAATTATGGCCCGGCTTTTATTGCTTCAGTTTCTTCACCAGTAATTCTTTTCTTGCCAGCAAAGCGCTGATTTCCTTTTCATTGAGAAAGGGGTTAAGGGCAGTTTCAATCTTTTCCTGGGATAAATCGGCCAGGCTTTTTTGAATCTTGGCAGAACACTTTACATCTTCTATTCCTGGGGGGAAATGAGGCTTAGTATCAAAAGCTTGGGAGAAATCCACCCTGCAAACCTTGCCGTTCGTGTCATGGATTAAAATATCCTTTTCGCTTTCAATGTTGCGTTCACAATAAGTAAGGATTTCAAAAACCACGATCTCCTGCAAATCGGCTTTGATTTTTTCAGATTCCAGGATCTTGTCTTTCTTTCTTTTTAACTCACTCAGGTGGCTGCAATCTTCCACAAATAATTGCAGGGAACCGATGTATCCCTTTATCTCTCTTTCTACGATGGGCGGCACCACATTGAAGTCAAGCAATTTATCTAGTTCATAAGCTGCCAGCTCATATTTATAGCTGTCCGGCAGTATATGCGGGCGAACTCTATTTATGTGCTTGAACCATCCTTTTAGCATTTGCTTGCCATCACTCAGAGTAATTCTCCAAGGCTCACTCCGGCCGGCATCCTCGTCCGGGATAGCAGAGACAATCCTAGCGGTACGCAAATAAAGCTCCAGTTCAAGTTTGCTTTCATCTTCCAGAATACCAGGGTTATTTTCTATGCTGCCAAAACATACGACAACACTCAAACAGAAAAAAAACATTGAAAGATAATATTTATTATTTTTCATCCTTCATCTCCCAAACCTTAAAAGCGCCTTGATCAATGATCAGGGCGCTCATATAGCCTCTATAATATCTGGATATCCCCGTATCCATACCCCACACTTTCCCATTAAACCGGCTGAGTTTCGCAGGATTACCCTCAGTTCTCACCGTATGTCCTACCACTATATAGTTTGCTTCCAGGTCCTCTAATATTTTGTCAACTTCCTCTTTATACTCTTCCTCATCATTGTTGATCAGGCCTCTATACCAAAGGGGGCTATTGCTCTGATAGGTAATCAGCAGATTCACTCTCTTTCCCATACCCAGTTGTATAAATTCATAACGGGTACGCATGTTGATCTCTTCCAAAGACCAACTTGAAAAACTCTTATTGATGCCACCATGTACAAAAATGATATCATTGATTTTAATCACAACATTTTTTGAGAGCAGCCATTTCCCATATAATTTCTTGAAATTCTTATTGTACTCGTCCCGGGTTTTACGATCGTTTCGTATTTTGTCAGCCCAAAAACTTTTTAATTCCTTATCTATGCTAAAAGAGGAATTCGAATTATTAGAAAAGTTTTCACGCACTTGATTTTCTAGTTTTTCCCGGTATTTTTCAGGAAGAAATGAAACCAATTGTCCAGATGTGACATACCCCACTCGATCAAAGGCCACCCCCAGGATATTGGCTTCCTCATGGTTTCCCAGAAGAACATGAACCTTCCCTCCCACTGCTTCTGCCTCTTCCTCCAGTCGAATCAAAAGATCAAAAACTTTCCGGGCATCCGGTCCCCTGTCCATTATATCTCCGGTTTGAACCAAATGGATTTTGCCACCACTCCAGTTAAGTTCTTCATCAATCAATCCGGTTTTTTTTAGAATCAGTTCAAATTTATCATAATCACCATGAATATCCGCTACGGACACTATTTTTTCCACCCCGTTCCAAATACATTGTTTTTTTGCGGGATAAAGCAGGGATAACGCAGCAATGAAAAAGATAACGAAAGAGAGAACCCTTTTTTGGTAAGAGGTCATGCCCTTCAAGATGAAGCTTCGCTCTTTCTTAGTATATTGGACCATTTTTTTCCCTGAATCTGTTGTTTTTCACACCTTCCTCTTAAATTATAGGTGTATTCTGGCTATATGGCAAGGACCGATAAGATTGCTTCGCTCCTTATAGTCGCCCGCAATGACGACGCAATCACTTGAAAATGATTGACAATAAATTTTTCTTCTGATAAAAGCTAATTAACAGAGAATAAATGAAAATAGATCTTAGAGAAAAAAAACGTGTTGTGATTCTCGACATATCAGGAGAGATCAGACGCTCGGAAGTCACTAATGTGACTCTGCACCAAATGGTGAAGGAACAGTTAGCCTCTGAAAAAATCCATATTTTACTTAACCTTAAAGAGGTCGAATTCATTGATAGTTTTGGAGTAGGAGAAATACTTGCCAGCTACATTTCCACTCAGAATTTGGGGGGAAAACTAAAGCTGTCAAAAATCTCAAAAAAACTATATTTGATTTTTCAGGTCACAGCACTAACCAAAGTGCTGGAAATTTATGATAACGAGGAAACGGCTCTAGAGAGTTTTCACAGTTCTTAGATTTAATTTCTATTTCACCGTGATCCTTAATGACAAAAAGCCGACTCTACCAGGCCTTATCTAGGGTAACTGACATCCATCCGGGAGAAGAGATTATTGCTCTGCTTCTTTTTTTATATTTCTTTTTCATCACTACACCTTTAACCATCCTGAAACCGCTTAGAGACGCCGTTTTTTTAGAATATCTTAAATCGGAAAATCTCCCCTACGCTTATGCTACTGCCATTCTCGTCGGCTTCGTGGTAGCTTTTCACTCTAAACTCCAGGTCAAAATTTCAAGACGCCTTTTGATCATTTCCAGCTTAATATTGTTCATCTCCACGGGAATTTTATTTTTTTTCCTTTTTTACAGTTTTCCTCAGATCCGAAAAGGGCTCAGCCTGGCTTTATGGATATGGGTTAATATCCTGACCGCCGTGCTGGTGACCCAGTTCTGGATAACCGTCAATGATGTCTTCAATCCGCGAGAAGCAAAAAGAATGATTGGCTTTTTTGTCAGCGGCGGCATTTTGGGCGGGATATCAGGAGGTTTGCTGACTGGAATTATTTCTAAATCCAACACTCCTTACGGCTTGCTACTGCTCTCTGCCGGTTTTCTTATTCTATGTGTTTTGATAGTGAATTTGGTTTTTTTCCGAAAGAAGAAAATTCCCATTCAGTCAAAAGAAACCAAGGGCCTGTCGGAAAAGGTAGGTTTCAGAGATTGTTTTTTTACTGTTGCCAAAGATCACTATTTAAGACTGTTGGCTTCAGTGGTGGCAATAACTGCTGTAGTCTCCACTTTTATCGACTGGCAGTACAAACACATCATAGAGAGATCTCAATCCGTTAACACCAATATGGCCTCATTTTTCGGTTTCTTTAGTGCCGGCATCTTGATTTTGCCTTTTTTCCTGCAGCTTCTTTTCACCGGGAAACTTATCAAGCGGTTCGGTATTCGGATAACCTTGCTTTTCTTTCCATTGATCCTGCTGCTGTGCTCTTTGGGAATCGCTATCTGGCCGGTTTTGATTTTTGCTATTTTTATCAAAGGAAGTGATAAAAGCTTATCTTACTCTATAAATCAGTCTTCCCGGGAACTGCTTTATATCCCGGTCTTCCCCGACATCAAATATAAGGCAAAAATATTTATAGACATGTTTCTCAGCCGGTTTGCTAAAAGCATTGGTGCAATCTTGCTTCTGGCTTTATTTGGAATGCTTTCCCTGATTGGAGTTAATTTTGATGATCCGGGCTCAACTAAAATCACTGTTATAGCCGTCAGTCTCTTATCTGCCTTTCTGCTTCTGATTTGGATATTCCTAAATTTACAGGTCACCCGCGAATACATATCTACTGTCAAACAAAACATCAAGCTGAAATGGGGCCGGGCAGATAGAACTGTGGATGAGAAACTGGACATTGATTACACAAAATTGGTCTTTGATACCCTGGAAAGCAAAAACCGCAGTTCGGTTCTCTATGCTTTACATGTTTTTGATCTACTGCAGCAGGAAAAATTAACTCCTGAACTAAAAAAAATCATTGCCCAAAAATCAGACGAGGTGAAACTTTCAGCCTTGGGCGATCTGTTTGATGCAGAAGGCGCGGCATGGGTACCTGGTATTGAAGATGAACTGGATGAAGAAAACTTGAAAACCGACATATCCGATATCATGTCCATGGAGGCCTACCAGCAGGTGATGAACCTTCACGCGGAACAAGTCATGGAAAAGAGTAAAGAGGCTGAAACGGAAAAAATGGAACTGGCGAAGGTCATCAGCTTGATGAATTCCGATTCTCCTCTAGTAGAGAAACTTGAAGACCTTATTTATGATGATTCTTCTGAAGTATCTCGTTATGCCATAGAAAGTGCAGCCAAACTCAAGAAAAAAGAACTCATTCCTGCCATAATCCACAAATTAAGCAATCCTCTAACCAAGGAAGATGCGATCACCGGCCTTTTAAAATATGGTGAGGCGGCTACTGATATCTTGAAAAAATATTTGGAAGACAGCGAAAAAAACCTGGAACAGAGGAAAGCCATTGTTATTATATTATCACGCCTCTGTTCCCAAAGTGCTACCGATGTCCTGACCACGGAACTTGATAAAAATAGAGAAGACATATCAACAGAAATCATTGATGCTCTAGATCGAATCCACTCAGAAAAGCCTACCATTCATATAAAGATAAAAATTATCAGACAAACAATTTTATACTTAATAAAAAAGTATTATAAAATTTTCCTCGAGTACAATGAGCAAAAATCAGGTAGAAGAAGTGATGAAACCAAAGAGAGTTTGAAAATATCATTAGGAATATCCCTCATGAACATTTTCAAACTCTTAGGATTTACTTATCCATACGAAGATATTGTCATAGCCTATCAAAACATCAAAACCGGCACAAAACATTCCGTCGCCTATGCTATCGAACTCTTGGATAATACTATGAAGAAGGATGATAGAGATCTGATCCTTCCTATTATCGAAGATATCCCCTTACATGACAGAGAAAAGTTATTCTGCCAGCTACTCAAAAATTTCCCCAAAAAATGAAAACAGGGTTAATCATAAAAAATGTCGATGCTTCTTTTAGCTTTGGATTTTCACACACAATAATTATTTTCCAGAGTTTTTCAAGTTCAATTCTCTTTCCTTGTTTCTTTAATTTTAATCGACATTTTTTACCTTTCAAGCGAGCCGATCTCACCGTATCTGCTTTGTTGTAAAGGATTTGCGGTAAAATACTACAGCTGCACCCTTTACGCCTCGCCCCGTCCCAGCCTAACCCCAGTAATCTCAGCTCGTGAGTAATCCATTTTCGATGGAGGAATTTAGAGAATGTCGGAGCGCCATTGAAGGTTCCGACCCGACCTAACCCGCCTTTCTGAGTCGCTCTTCGAGGGT
>JAUWTR010000153.1 GCA_030614645.1 Candidatus Aminicenantota bacterium | reverse complement strand
TTCCGCCTTTATAAGAGTGGATAAGCTGAGCCCGGCCTATAAAGATCTGATCTCCAAGAAATGCGGTTTTTTCTTCAGGAAAGTAAACAACAATATCTCCGGTAGTATGGCCTTTGCCGAAATACCATAATTCGACTTTTTTTGTGCCCAGGAAAATGTCCATTTTATCTTTAAACGTTACAGATGGGACAAATGGGGCTAATTCAGCGCTGCTCCACGTGGAAGCTGAACCGTCTCTTCGAGTATGAAAAAAATCCTTCCGGCAGTTTTTATGTGCGATAATGATAACGCTTTCTGGGAAAAACCTGTTTCCATTAACATGGTCCCCGTCACTGTGGGTGTTAACAAGATATTTGACTGGTTTATCAGTAATTTTTTTAATCCCGGCAAGAACCTGGTCAACGGACTCTTTGTTCATTTTAGCATCGATTACAAGTACGCCATTATCACCAATATACAAGCCGCCGTTGGCGCCGCTGCCTCCGTGGATCTCATAGAGATTATCTGATATTTTTAAAAACTCGATTGGCTGGGCTTCTCTTTGCTGAGTTAATGATGGTGATATAAGCACAAAAAGAAGAACCAGGATAGAAATTAATTTGATGTTAAGTTTCATTGTTACTCTCCTTTCCTGAATTATTCATAAAAGCAATACCTTATTTTATTATCGACATTTTTTTGAATTGTTAAGGTTAAATGATTTTTATCATATAGAGATTGCACAGTCAATGAAATTAAGAGTATATTAGCGGGAGAAATTTAGAGGAGATAAAAATGAAAAGAAGAGAATTTTTAGGAAAATCAGGATGCGGCCTTGCCGGGCTGATGGCTGCCCCCATCTTGCCCGTCCCTGGTGCTGCAGCCGGGCAGGCCGGAGAGAAGAAATACAAGATTGACATTGAGATTTTTGAGGCTAGAGAAGATTCCTGGTGCCATAAAAAGGGGGAAAAATTTAAGTATCCGCAGGATATGGGAAAGCTTTGCCCCTGGCTCCGGTCCAGTTTGCATGATTTTGTCCGGCTCTTGGAAAACGGAGTCACTTTGCCCTGGAAATACGAGGGGACTCCTTATGAAAAAGTGATCGATCCTGATGGAGTCACTACAGAATATGTCCGCTGCCCCGATCCGACTGCAGATTTTGTGGCAAAGATAATAAGGACTAAAGTGTAGGCTGGGGAATTAAGTATGATGTCCCTGGAATAATTAACTTTTATTGAATTTTGTACTCATGGACCTGCATACGCCGAAGCTTGTCCAGGATAAAGAGGCGGTCTTCCTGGATACGGATCAGGTCTGCAAAATGGTCCAGAGGAATACTGCCCAGAAGCACTCCTTCCTTATCGAAAACCTCAAGCTTATATGCATCAGTCTCTGTGGCTTCGCCTCTGCCTCCTGCTGACATTGAAATAGAGCTGCTGCCTCCAGTGTTAGACATGCGGATTGAAGTGTAGGCCTTTTCCACATCTTTAAGCTGTCGGTTCAGGGTAATTACCCAGATTAGGCCGCGGCTGTCAACTGCAATAGATTCGCTGACTTTGTTCATTTTGGGAGACTCAATACTGACTCCTCCGCCTGCTGATTCGATCTTGCCTTTGTTTATGGGCTTGCTGGCATTATAGTTCAGCTTTCTATCCGCGCTCCAGAGAAGCTTGCCTTCTTGTGAAAATTTCTCTATCCTGTTTTGAAACTGGAAGGTAAGGTATATGTTTTTGTCGTTGTCTATGGTGAAGGATACCTGATTCCCCCGGCTGTTTACCAGCTTGTTTTTATAGTCACGCGGCTCCCCGAATTTTTTAATTACTTTTCCTTCCCTGTTCATAACCTGCATCAGAGGTTCAAGCTTCTTTTTTTTATCATCAGGTGTGAATGAAAGCCGCCTGACTGCTGCCAGCAAATGGTCCGGGCCGAAAACCCGGATATAGGCAGTCAGCATCTCAGTCAGATGCAGGCTTTCGGTCTCTAGGCCCTCAGAGTTGAGAAACTGGATCTTTTGGATGTAGGGAGAGGCAACGATCAGTTCTCCGTTTTTTCCAAAGTCCAAAGACCCGGGGTAATTGAATTCTCCCGGCCCCTGCCCTTCCCGGCCGATAGTGGTTAAAAAATTTCCTTTTGGAGAAAATTTCTGAATGCGGTGGTTTCCTGTGTCAAGCACATATAGATTTCCCTCAGGATCCAGGGCAATATCCTGGGGCATATAAAAGGTGACGTTTTCATCTAAAGCCTCAATATCTCCTAGGGTGCGGATTTTTTCCAGAGTTAAGTCCGGGGATTTTCCCCAAATACCGCGGCCCTGGTTGTGCACTAGGCGCACTCCGTCTTTTGTTTCTACCTTCTGAGCTGCAGGCGCGATAATTGCGGCTGTAAGCCATACTGCCATAGCAATGAAAACTTTTATCCGGGTCATCTTCTTCCTCCATCATAATAAAATCGATGCTATTTTTTTGAGGCCCTATTATATAGCAGCTGTTCAAAGGAGTAAATAAAAGGGGACAGGCTGTGAAAATTACCTTGTTTCCAAAAAGATAATTCTCCTTTTTAAAAGTTTTTCTTGAGCAAAAAAGAGACCTTGGCTTTTTCTACTCCATTTACAATGATGGAAATGTGATGTGTTCCTGCATAATGCTTGCGCGTCGACATATCTTTAAACGAATGTTTTCTGGAAATGGAAATAATTCCGGGATCATATACGTTTTCAGTGATTTTAAAGACCTTTTTTGACATCCGGCCTTTTGCTTTAACAAAAAATACAATATATTCCAGACGGACTTTGCTTTTCTTTTTTAAGTGCAGATCAAATGAAAAGCGCAGATAATCGCCCATGTTCACTTGTTCTTTATCGATTCTCAAATCATCGACTCTCATTGAAGCCGGATCACTGTATCCGAAAATCGCAAGTGCATCTTTGTGGCCTGCTTTCAGCAGTGTTCGACAGGCGTGTTTGACGATTTTGCCCCTGTTTTTTGAGTGTCCATGCCATCTCTTACAGATATCCAGTACTATATCCGGATGGTCTTTTGATATATCATTTAAATTGTTAGCCACACTTCTACGAACGTCCTCCGAATCATCATCTTTAAGGATCTCCAAGACCTTTATAATGAGGCTTGGATCTTTTTTGAATTTCGGTAAAGCCATCGCCCATGGAAGCCTTGGCCTGCATCCTTCACTGGCAAAGCGGCGGATTTTAGGTTTATTACTCTTGGCCCAAATCATCATAAAGGCCATAACTTTTTTGGGATCTTTTGCCAGGAACGGACGTACGGCAAGTTCTGCGGTAGCATACTGCGTAAAGTAGCCCAGAACAGGAAGAGACAGGTCCCAGTTTTCCCTTCCATACTCGGCTACATAATCTGGAAGTGTCAATGCTTCAAAACCTTTGACAAAAGGGGCGGCTTTTTTAAGGATCGTCAGAGCGTCCGCATATGATTTCGACAGTGTTTCGTGCAGGCAGCGGGTTGTATGCGTCATTCTCTCTTTTATTTCTTTACTTTCAAAGGTCGTATCGAATACGAGATCGATAAACCTCTTTTTGTCAAAATCGGAATAAGCTTTTTTGATAGTATATGCAAATGTATTAATAGAATCTCGAGTAAAAAATAATTCTTTCAACCGTTCTGCCATGATTTGCTCCTTTCGACTATTCTAATAGAAAAAAGGTTAGTGAGCAAGAAATTACTTGATTCGAGCGGTTGACAGGAACTCAAGACTGTGCTATTGTGACCCTTCAGTTTTAAAATAAAACTAGTCAGTTTCATTATTAAACCAAAGAGTTAGGTTAAGGAAAAAATGATGCACAAAACAAGATGCCGATTAGCGATTAGAAATCATCTGATTTGTTTTCTGTGCTTAGCATTAGTAATATCCGGGGCTGCTATTCAAGCTGGCCAGGTCGAAAAAAAGGAAATAAAACCTTTCAGCCTGATATCCTCCCAGCAGTATGCGGTTCAGCACAGCTATAACATCAGAAAGTCCAAGCTGGATGTGGCTGCGGCCCAAAAAAAGCTGAAAGAAATCGTTGCTTCGGGCCTGCCCCAGGTTAGCTCAGGCATAAGCTATATAAACAACCTGGAGCTGGCCACCATCCTGATCCCAAATTTTTTTGAGGGGAAATTTGACGAAAAAATTCCTGTACAGTTCGGCACCCAGCACACTGCCAATTTCAACATTACAGTGCAGCAGCTGATTTTTAACGGCAGCTATTTCGTCGGCCTCCAGGCCGCATCGATCTACCGCCGGCTGGCTGACCAGGGCCTGGAACAGACGCAGCTTGATGTTAAGGAAACCGTTACCAGCACTTACTATCTGATTCTGGTGTCAGAAGAAAGTGAAAAAATCCTTAAAGCAAATCTGGAGAATTTGGAAAAAACCTTATATGAGATAAGGGAAATCTACAAAGAAGGCTTTGTGGAGGAAACGGATGTCGACCTGCTCCAGATCTCGACTACAAAGTTAAAAAACAGCCTCCAGACCATCAGCAGACAGAAGGACATTGCCTATAATTTACTAAAATTCCAAATGGGGATAGAACTTAAAGAAAACATTTCCCTTACAGAAAAATTGGAAGACATCCTCAGCCGGGTGGATGTTGCAAAGCTTGTCGAAGCTGATTTTGATCTAGAAAGCAACCTTGACTATAAACTGCTCGTCACCCAGGAAAAATTATCAGAACTGGCCTTAAAAAATGAAAAATCCAAATATTTTCCTACTGTAGCCGCATTTTATACTTATCAGCGAAGCGCCATGCGTGATTCATTCAATTTTTTTAATTTTGATGAAAACTGGTTCCGCGCCCAGTTTTTCGGTGTAAATATTGATATTCCGATCTTTAAAAGCGGTGCCCAGAAAGCAAGGGTCCAACAGGCCGCCATTACACTGGACCAGATGCGGAATGCCAGGGAACAAGCCGCTCAGGGAATACTCCTGGAAGCATCCAAGGCAAGGGTCAATCTAAAATCAGCCTATGAAAATTATCTCAATACTAAAGAAAATATGGCTCTTTCTGAAAAAGTCTATAACGCAACTTTGACAAAATACAGAGAAGGCATGGCTTCCAGTATGGATCTGACCCAGGCTAATGATAAATATCTTCAGTCCCAGTCTGATTATATCCAGGCTATGGCTGCTTTGCTCAATGCTAAAAATTCGCTGGACAAGATCAGTAACAATTATTTTGAAGGATAAATACTATGAGAGAACTAAAACTTATTGCCGTATTAAGCATGATAGCTTTCCTCTCTACCTGCGGTCCTCAAGAGAAGAGGGCACAGCTGGATAGACTGGAAAGCAAAAGAGATGCACTTACCCAACAGATCGAAAAATTAAAAGTAGAGATAGGTGAAGAAACTGGGGCTGAACAGCCCGCGGC
>JAUWTR010000011.1 GCA_030614645.1 Candidatus Aminicenantota bacterium | reverse complement strand
GGCAATGGCAAATATCTCAAAATATAGATAGCTGAGAGTAATCAGAGTAAGCATAATATAGATTATGGCAGAGTCTATTAGGGTGGTTTTATACGCTTCCGGGCGTATTATAAAACGTTTAATATAGAAAAATAAAACACCTGCTATAACCAGAATTGCGAACATGTCTACCAGAAAGGAAAAGAATAAACCAAAATTGGTATTACCGAACAGATAAAATTTGGGGAAAAAACCTTCCAGAGTATGATTTATAGTCATAGTATCAAAGGTCAGGGCTCCGTAAAAAATAAAAACATGCATAAATCCAGTTAACAGCCTTTCATTTTTAAGTGTGCATCTCTGAAGCAAGATTTTTGAAAGGGCTTGTCCTATTCTTTTTGCCAGATTATTAAATCTTTTATCTGGCTGTCCGGTACGGATAATTTTAATGCGGTAATAGACCGGAAGGGCAAAAGCTATAAAAGTGGTAATAATAACAAGACTAAATATGATTTTTCCTATAGGTGAAAGCATAATCCCTCCTTTCCAGGCTAAAAATCGTAGGCTAAGCCTAAGCGAAATATTCGCGGGTACTGGATTTCCGTTGCATAACGCAGAGGAAAATCAGGTCCCGTCCATTCATTTTCTTCTGTTGCCCAATGACGATTTAAAATATTAAATCCGTCAAAAATTATCCTTAACCGGGATTTTCCAATGGTAATTATTTTTTCTAAGCGAATATCTACTGTTTTGTTATATTCATACCTGGAAATTCCGCGTGGATGAGCCTGGATATAAAAAGGGCCTTGGTTAAGCCCGGTGATGATGATTTTTCTTGAAAAGGGCTGTCCGTCATAATACTTGATAATACCACTGATTCTTATTCCGAAAGGAGCCTGATAATTTAAGCCCAATCTTCCTGTATAAGCACGATCAAACCTAACTCGGCCTTCAGCATTTATCAAATTATTGAGATTGTCAAATAAAACACCCACAATTCCGTCATCATTTTCCCATTCAGTGTTTCCTGGATTTGTGTGGCCTGCTGCCTGGGTAGCTGTCAAGGAAAGGAAAAATGTAAAGCGAGGACCAAATTTTTTTATTAGGTTAAGGTCAAGTCCGAAATAAGAAGTTGCTCTAGTATTTGAGTCCATATTTGTGAGCAGGTAATAGTCCTGACCAAGGCTCTTCTTGTCTTGTTCATAAATAGTAAATAGAAGATCGTCATAAGAAAAAGGAATTCGATCATCACCTATATCTGAGTAATAAAGCGGGTGATAATTATCAAAACTGACTCCTGTATTCAAGCGGTGAATCAGGTTGTATGTGGTTCTATGAAAGCCGCCCAGATAAAAGTACCAGTCTGAGCCGAAAGTGAGGGAATATGATATGATTATTTCATCCGTAAACGGCCTTTTAAGGTCAGGATCGATTGAGGCAAAGTAAGATCCTTGTCTTTGTATTAAAATCCCTGATTCTCCGGGCTGATATTGCTTGTCCTGGTTTGAGTCATCCCACTCATACACAAGCCCGGCTAATGTATCAGGATTTCCATAGGAAAGATAGTTTAGCTGTAGTTTATAAAAATAGCGGGCAAAGGAAAACTTAAGGGCTGATGTTTTGGCTTTGTTAAGCGGGATGATAATTCCAATTCTGGGAGAAAAATTAAGCCAATCGATCCTATTTTCAGAACTGATTTCTTGCCCATCTTGAATTGGAATCCATCCTTGGCTATAAGCAAAGTTGAACCCGAGATAGACAGAAAAAAAGTTGGATAAGCTCAAAGTATCCTGCAGATAGAGATTAAGATTTCGGGATGATTCCCGGTGTTGGACCGGGGAATTGTATTTAATTACCTGGAGAGGCTCTTCCCCGAAAAAGAGAAGGTGAAGATTGTCCCTAATTTCTTTTTGTGAGGAGGATGAATTGTTTTGAAATTGAAACCCGTACTGGAGTTTATGCTTGGAGTTGAAGATATTTGTAAATAAGGATTCTCCTTTTAAAAGTACAGTGAAATTTTTCCGCGAATTGTCATATGCTGAAGGTGCTGCCCCTGCAGGAGGGCTGCGAAATATGCCTGTGCTGTATGGCTCTGTTGCTGTTTCCTGAAAATCAGATTTTACATCACCTGAACTGAATGAGGCTCCCAAGGAAATATAATGATCATTATGGATTCTTGTATCCCAGATGACCTGAAATACATTATATAGTTCTCTTCGATCTAAGGTAGACGAGAAGGGGGTATTTCTTTCAGCCCCGTAGGAAGGATGGGAGATATTCTGGCCGGTCCAGAGAAATAATAGGCTGCTTTCAGGAAATTTATATTTTAAACTCAGGAGTCCGGATATTAAGGAGGATTTGTCCATATCTGAGTAGTCGGCCAGATTCCGGGCCAGACCAAAGGCTGTAACAGAAGAAAAGACATATAGTTTTTCAGGGATAACCGGACCGGAAAAGTGGAAATTTCCCTCATTAAAATAATCAAATCCGTGACTTTCTAAAAGGCCTTCCTGTTCAAGATCTGGAGTTATATTTGTGCTTTGAAGAGAATGATGGGTGTAAAAAGTAGAAACTCCTCCCTGAAATCGTTCGCCTCCATTGCGGGTTGAAAGGTCGAAATATCCTCCGGGAGACATGGCATAAGGAGGATTTCCTGCATTCACCATCCGGTAAGAATTGAGGCTGAAGAAGTCCGGGTAAAATAAAGGTTTTCCTGTCTGGTATGGATCTGTAACATCCATTCCGTTTAGAAGGTAGGTATTTTGGGTCCAGGAGCAGCCTCCCCTAGCACTGAAAAGAGCGGGAATTCCTGACCACAGTCCTGCTGTATCTATGCGGTTGGTTGTAGCGGAAAGGTCTTGATTTTCTATCACAGACCAGATGTTATGGGCAGAGGGGAATCTGTTGAGTTGGTTATGGTTAATTATGGTTTGATGGATGTTATGGGTGTAATCAAGGCGTACTAGCCGGGAATAGGAGCTGCCATTCTGAGACAGAATGGTTTCGATATAAAATGTCTGAGATGGTTCAAGCTGGATATTATTTTGAACATGAGGTTGATAGCCATCTATATTAAATTTGATTGAATATTCGCCAGGGGAAAGTCCTGTTATTTGAAATGTCCCTTTTTTGCTGCTGAGCAGGGTTATATCATTGTTTTGACCTTTGTGAGATAAAATAATCCTGACTTGAGCTATGGGATTCTTTATGGAATCGTAAACAACTCCTTGTAATCCTGCATGTTCAGGCGCAGCAAAGATAAAATAAGAGAAAAGAAAAGGCAGACTAACGAGAAGGGTGAGCCGGGCGAAAAGCCATTTTGAAGTTGGCTGTTTGTAGTTAAAAGATTTGCTTAATAATTTTGTTATCATTTCTTATAAGCTATTTATGTATTTTTTAGTTTTGCCTGTCAAGGCAAAATTATCTTTAAAGAACTTCCAACAATGCGGATTTTCCACTCTGGGGAAAATACGCGTGTTTTCGTATCAACTGACCTGATTCTTGTTTAACCAAAAATGCTAAAAGTTGAAAATAATTGGAAACTCAAGTAGGATTTATATTAAAACGAGATTCAATAATGAGGAAAAAATGGATAAAGAATATGATATAGCAATAATAGGAGCAGGGCCAGGCGGATATGTTGCCGCTATCCGGGCAGCTCAGTTGAAAAAGAAAGTGCTGCTGGTTGAAAAAAATAAATTAGGCGGCACCTGCACAAACCGGGGATGTATTCCTACTAAATTCCTTCTCCAGCAGACAAAAAAGTTTAATGAGGCAAAGACAAATAAAAACCTTGAAGGCCCTATTAATGAAATAAAATGCAACTGGCAAAAAGTCCAGGCTGAAAAAAAACAGAAAGTTGCACAGTTGGTTAAAGGAATTGATTTTCTGCTGAAAAAAAATGGAGTTGATACTATAAGGGGAGAAGCTTCTCTAAGTGATGGAAAGAAGATAGTTATTAAGGAAAAAAAAGAAGAAAAAGCAATTAAAGTAAAAAATGTTATTTTAGCAACCGGCAGTAGGCCAGCAGAACTTCCCTTTTTAAAACGAGATGGTGATAAAATAATAAACAGTGCTGATGCATTGGACTTAAATGAAATTCCTGGGAGATTACTTGTTATAGGA
Source organism: Candidatus Aminicenantota bacterium (assembly GCA_030614645.1). Lineage (GTDB taxonomy): Bacteria > Acidobacteriota > Aminicenantia > Aminicenantales > Aminicenantaceae > JAUVXM01. Next base: position 7,735 of record JAUWTR010000011.1, on the reverse strand, counting down.
GCCGGAGCAATAGGATTAGAAATAGGGACCATATTCCAGAGGTTGGGAACAGAAGTAACGATCCTTGAAATATTACCGCAGATCGTTCCTGGGAGCGATGTGGAAATATGCAATCGATTAGAAAGGATCCTTAAACGTAAGGGGATGACAATATATACCAGGATGAAGATTAAAGAAGTCGTTAAAAGTGAAAATCAGGTATTTCTTAAAGGAATTTGTTTGAAGGATAATACTATTTTTGAATTTGGAGCGGATAAAGTTCTCTTAGCAGTAGGGCGGATTCCGGCATCGGAAATATGCAAGAATAACAGCATATTTTTATTTGATAAAGCCGGATTTGTCAAAGTAGATGCATACCTTGAAACCAAGGTTCCTGGAATTTTTGCTATAGGAGACTTGATCGGAGGGAAACTTTTAGCTCATAAGGCATTCCATGAAGGAATTATTGCTGTTGAGAATGCTTTTGGATCTAAAAAAAGGGTAAGCGACAGGGCTTTACCTCTAGCTGTATTTACCGAACCAGAATTTTCATCAGTAGGTTTGACAGAGCAGGAAGCAAAAAAGAAGCATGGAAAAGTAAAAATAGGAGTGTTTTCTCTTCAGGCCAATGGTCGTGCCTTAACTATGGGAAGTCAGGATGGGATGGTTAAAGTTATTGCAGATGAAGATAAGCGTATTGTAGGAGCTCATATCCTGGCACCCAATGCATCTGAATTAATGCCTGAAATGACAATGGCTGTGGAGAAAAAACTGATGCTGCAAGATATTGCTTCTTTAATACACATACATCCTACATTATCAGAAGCTTTGATGGAAGCGGCAATGAATGCTGAGAATAAAGCTATTCACACGCTGTCTTGAGTTATATAAAATAATTATTTTTTTGCTTGAATGGTAATAATCTTGGTAGTTGTATTGATTTTTTTTATTGCATTATCATTTATATAGCCGGATTTGGTCTTTTTGGAATCTTCAGTTTGAAAATAAACATAGTTCCAGACTTTTTTAAACTTCCGGGGGCTTGCACTCATTAAAACTGTATCTTTATCAAGTACATCAATAACTGGGCTGCTATCACAGGGTTCTAAATGTATATTGGCTTTTTCTGTAGTAATTATAAACTTTTTTGACAGAGCAGAAATTGTTCCTGACAGAGAAAATAATATAAAACCAGATATAATGAAGAAAATACTTATCTTTTTTGTGGATAGTTTCATGTTGTTCTTTGTCCTGTCTTTTTTATTTCCTTGATTAGATAAGCAAGTTTTAGACCAAGTTGCGGGATTTGCAAGTAAAGCAAAATAAATATGTTAGATTGAATTGGAATATTAAGAGCGGATAAAATGGACATAAAATGTAAAAAAATGTACAAAATATTGACACTTTATTTATTTAATATATCCTATTAAAAACTTTTTGATTGAAAATTTTGGTTCAGAATAACAGCTTGTTATTTTAAATAAAATGGGTTTCAGGCTATGGGAGTATTTATTAGTCAGCGGAGGTATCCTAAGGCTTTAAGTTTTTCTTCCAGTTCCTTATTCATTCGGATCCTTGTATTACTTCGTCTTATCTGCATTTTGCCCTGGTAGTAGTCGTTTAGAAATGATAGGATTTCTTTCCGCATTTTATTTGCTTTTGTAATGATGCTATGTTTTTCATTAGGATCTTTCAATAAGTCATACGTTTCAATATCCTTTATTCCTTCAGGGGATTTGGTAATGATAAATTTGAGCTGATCTCTATTAGTAGCGATAATCGCTGGGCAAGGTATGGGTAAATTTTTATGTGCTAGGTCACTGATAAAAACCCTGTCTTCTTTTTCTTTTTTTGTAATCAGATCTAACAGACTTTTTCCGTCAAAAAGGTCTTTTTTATATTTTATTTCTGCAATATCTAGGATCGTAGGTAAAATATCGATCACCCGGCATATAGGGCTGATTCGAGCTCCATTGTATTCAGAGTTAGGGAGTTTTATTATTAGCGGTACCCGGAGCAGCTCATTATATAAAGTTCTTCCATGCAGCCAGCCGTCGTGTTCCTGGAATTCTTCTCCGTGGTCGGAAGTAATGATCAGGAGAGTATTGTTATAAATATTCAGTTCTTTCAATTGGTTGACCAGGGGTTTGATTAGAGTTGCATCAGTGTAACTGATCTCTCCATCGTAAAGGGAGATAATATTGTCTTTTTCTTCTGGAGAAAAAGAATAATCATCTCCTTTTCTATCCAGAAAAACTCTGAGGCCAATTTTTTCCCAGGGAGCGTTTTTTTTAAGATGCATTTCATTCCAGGGAGAGGGGCTATCATAAGGGCCATGGATTTGAAATGTATGGAGGAAGAGAAAAAAAGATTTATCCTTGTTTTTTTTTAGCCAATCTGATGTATAAGCGAAAAGATTCTCCGCTTCATTTTGGTAGCTTGAAGTGTTTTGACCTCTGATAGGATCGTCATACCAGTCAAAGCCTTTGGAGAATCCATATATACTGCTCACATAACCACCACCCGTAAAAGCATAAGTAATAAATCCGGCTTTTTGTAAAAAGGATGCCAGTGACGGTAAAGAGCTGTCCACTTTCTGGTCATTATAAAATACTTGATGGCTGGCGGAATTTAGTGAGAATAACATAGACATATGGGACGGCAGGGTCCAGGAACTTTGGGCGTAAGTGTTTGCAAACAAAACTCCATCCCTGGCAAGTTCATCTATGTTGGGACTGGTATTACGATGATAGCCGTAACTACTCAAGTGATCCGCTCTTAATGTATCGAGGGAGATAAGAATCACTTTTAAATTGTCTGGTTCAGGATGGTAAATAAGAGGGTTTTCCCAGAATGACAAAGCCAGTTTGTCTGGGGGAACTTGTTCATTTTTTTTCAGATTTTCCGTAAGAAAGATCAGGTTGATTTTTTTATCGGCATATTCTGAAAGGTCGATTTTTTCGTGGAGGATCTGGTTTCTAAGCTTTTCTGGCTTTAAAGTGATTTCACGTTCAAATATTGTTTTTCGATTGTCATTGGTGTCAACCAAGATTTTAAATTTTACTCCTTTGGGATGGGGGGTATCTTTATAGCGGAATATTCCGGTTCCGAATTCCAGGAAGCAATTGTCTGGAACATAGAACTTGAACTCAAACTGGCTCTGGGGTGGAGCCATCAGAGCATTTATAGACAGATCTTCAAGGCTAAGATTTTTTTTGATGTTCTCTGGATTTTCGGATTGAGCGAATTCATCAAGGGTGAAATCATTATAGATCTGGAATAGATTGTGATACGGATTGAAATTTCCTGATTTGTCATGATCGGAAAGGTATCTCACTCTGATTTTTCCGTCTGAGAATTCTTGCTGTTTTTTTGAGGAAGGAAAAAAGAGGATCACGTCGTTTTTGGTCTTTACCCGGAGCTGGTAAATTAGCAGACGGGGTTTAGTAGGTCTTGTTTTTTTAATATGTTTTGATCTTGATGTCTTGATGGTGATTGTATGTGTGCCTGGTTTGGGCAGGCTCTTAATAAGAAAATAAGATGTATTCCGGGCTACGGTTATTTTTTTAAGCAACTGGTCATCCAGGTGGACTTCTAGGTCCATCGGGTGCCAGTTTCTGCGGGCGAAGATTTCGAACTCTACTGGGCCATCAGGTAGAATCGTCTCAAACGAAAAGGATTTATCTTCATCTAGGATTAGGCAGTTGAATCGTTTATTATAATTTTCATCATATTCCATTTCGATTTCTTTTGAAGTCTTGATCCACTTACAGGAAAGGGAATTATTTTTCTTTTCTTCTAGAAAATTTATCGGATCATCATTTAGAAAAACTTCCATACCTTTTGGGACGGTTGCTTCATTTTTACCTAGAACAGAACGTTTGGTGGTAAATCCCCAGACCTTTTGTTTACTAGTGGAAAGCTTACGGAACAGAAACATATCGCTTATCGTAATTGCTTTTTCATCAACTGAATCAAAATGCTCTATGATGTTGGAAAAGGGTGTTGAGATAACATTTTCTTGCTTAAGGGAGTCGATCAGCTTTAAGGTTCCTTGACGGCTGAGCTTGATGACTTTTGGTTTGGAAGAATTACAGAGGTTCAGTAACAGAATGGATAGAAAAACTGGAAATATGAGTAGGACCTGAGAATATTTCTTTTTATTCATAAAATCCATTATCTTTATTATGAAGTATATTGTCAATATTCAAGCCTTTTTCAGGCTGAAATAGGAAAAAATAAAAAAAAGGTATTAAATAGTTTGCATATTTCAAATTAATTTTATAAAATTTAAATCTTTAAAAAACCATGAGCGAACTTTTCTTAGTATTTCTTGTGACCGGTGTGCTAGGAACTATTCTGGTTATTATCAACAAGATTCTCGGACCCAAAAAATCAAATCCGACAAAAAACACTCCTTTTGAATGCGGAAGCCCCTACCTTCAAGACAGGATCACTCCTGTTCCTATAAAGTATTATTTAGTCGCTTTCTTATTTCTTCTCTTTGATGTGGAGGTTGTATTTCTTTTTCCATGGGCTCTGGTTTTTAAGAAGATTGGATCTCCGGCTTTGATTTATATGGCAGTTTATATTTTTATTCTGGCCCTGGGATTTATTTATGCCTGGAAAAAGGGAGCTTTTTTATGGGAAAAATAAAACCTCGAGCATATTACAGAGAGACCCTTAATGGAGGCTTTATAGCCACAAAAATCAATTATATGCTGGGATGGGGGCGTAAGTACTCCCTTTTTCATTACCCTTTTATAACTGCCTGTTGCGGTATGGAATATATGTCAGCTGCCTGTGCTCATTGGGATTTTGACCGCTTTGGTGTTGGGATGACTACATTTTCTCCCCGGCAAGCAGATATGTTGTTTGTAGTAGGTACTATTTCTCAAAAAGAAGCTCCTGTGCTTAAAACTGTATATGAACAGATGTGTGAGCCGAATTGGGTGATCGCATGTGGAGCCTGCGCAGTGAGCGGTGGGATATATGACAATTATGCAGTTGTCCAAGGGATAGACAAAATTATTCCGGTGGATGTTTTTATTCCCGGATGCCCACCTCGACCGGAGACGATTTTAAATGCAATAGAAAAACTACAGGATAAGATCCAACATCAAAAACAAGACTGGAAATGGAAAATAAAAAAGTAATAGACGCCTTAACAAAGGCTTTTCCGGGAAAAGTTACGGAAGTCCCGGATAGGCTGGGTGACACTATTGTCCGCATCGAGAAAGATGATCTGCTTATTATTATGGATTTTTTAAAAAACAGACCCTGTGAATTCACTATGCTGCTAGACCTTACATGTGTGGATTATTTAAGCAGTAAAGGTTGTTTTGAAATGGTTTATCATCTTTTTTCTATTTCCAGTAATAAACGCATTCGAATCAAATCTGAAGTTAGAAAAAATGAACTTGATATTGACTCTCTTTCCGATCTCTGGAAAAATGCCAATTGGCTTGAAAGAGAAGTCTTTGATATGTTCGGGATAAATTTCAAAGGACACCCTGATATGAGGCGTCTGTTTATGTATGAAGGATTTGAGGGGTACCCTTTATGCAAGGATTACCCTTTGCGAAAACGTCAGCCAAAAATACCATTGAGAAAAATAACAAAATGAATCGGATTCAAAAAGAAGCTAGAAAAGAAAGCCTCTTAATAAATATGGGGCCGTCTCATCCTGCTATGCACGGTACTATCAGGATAATGCTTGAACTTGATGGAGAAGTAGTAAAAAATTCGGAAGTAGAGGTCGGATACCTTCATCGTGGATTTGAAAAAACCTGCGAACATAAGACCTATTTTAATCTTTTACCTTATACGGACAGACTGAATTATGTTTCCCCTCTTATCAATAACCTTGCTTATGTAATGACAATGGAAAAAATGCTTGAGATCGAAGCTCCAGAAAGAGCCCAGTATATCAGGGTCATTATGAGCGAGTTTTCCCGAATATCTGATCACTTGACTGCCCTTGCTGCCATGACTATGGAATGCGGAGCTTTTACAGTTTTTCTGTATTATATTCAAGCCCGTGAAGAGATATGGAATTTTATCGAACAGACTACAGGCGCCAGGATGACAACTTCATACATTCGTATAGGAGGGGTGAGAGCGGACCTTCATCCGGATTTTAAGGGATTGATGGATAAGGCTATAAAGGTTACCCGGCGTGTTTTGAAAGATGTGAAAGGATTACTGAATAAAAACAAAATCTGGATAGACCGAACCCGGGATGTAGCGGTTGCAAATCCTGAAATGGCTGTAAATTATGGCTTTACAGGACCCTGCTTACGTGCTTCTGGAGTAAGTTATGATGTCCGCAAAGCACACCCTTACCTGGTTTATGATCAGTTGGAATTTGAAGTGCCCTTGGGAGATAAAGGAGATAATTTTGACCGATACATGGTCCGGATGAAAGAAATGGAACAAAGTCTCAAGATTATTGAACAGGCGGTAGAGAAAATGCCGGCATCATCTTCAAGAGCTGGCCTTATGGCCAAAGGAATTGAACCGGATGAGGCAATAAAGGCTTCCCGTACAAAAAAAGCCGAAGAAAGAGTCAATCTTTCTCCTAATCTGCAAGGTTCTGAAAAAGATGTACGCCCTGATATTCTGGTTAAAGGTAAAAAATACACCGTACCTCCCAAGGAAGATACATATACTAATATTGAAGGGCTTATTAATCATTTTAAATTTTTTATGAGTGGGCATGGTATTCGACCACCAAAAGGAGATGTCTATTTTTCAGTGGAAGGAGGAAACGGGGAGCTAGGCTTCTATATCGTTTCTGACGGGACTGATAAACCCTACCGCCTGCATCTTAGAGCACCTTGTTTCCACATTGTTTCCGCTTTGGAAGAAATGATAAAAGGTCATTATATTGCTGATATTATCCCGACATTTGGTTCAACTAACATGATCGGAGGAGAACTGGATAGATGAACCTGGAATTTTCGGATAAGACAAAGAAAGTGATTGATAAAATCATTGCCAGTTATCCTCAAAAAGAAGCTGCTCTCTTACCGGTTTTACATGTAATCCAGAAGGAATTCGGTAAGATATCTGCAGAAGAGGAAATTCTGGCAGCCTCTTTATTGGGTATCTCACAAATCAAAGTAAGAGAAGTTGTAACTTTTTATACTATGTTTAATCGTAAGGCAGTGGGAAAGTATCATATTCAGGTCTGTTCAAATCTTACCTGTAGTCTTATGGGTGCCGATAATATTCTCAATTGTATTGAGGAAAAATTGGGAATAAAACCGGGAGAAACAACTTCGGATAAGAAGTTTACTTTATCGAAAGTAGAATGCCTGGGAGCCTGTGAACAGGCCCCTTCTCTGATGATAAACTTCGATTATCATGGTCATTTGGATAAAGAGAAGATCAATAAAATACTGGATAATTTAGAGTAAAAAAAGTGAAAGAAAAAGTATTATCGGAACATTTCAGCATTGATAATTTTTTTATGCTGGATGTTTATCTTAAACACAATTTGTAACAGGCTGTAAAAAAGGCTCTGACTGAGTTGAATCCGGAAAAGATACTAAATGAAGCTAAAGCTGCTAATCTAAGAGGAAGGGGAGGCGCAGGTTTTCCGGCTGGAGTAAAATGGGGCTTTGTTCCTCAAAATGGGGATAAGCCGAAATATTTGTGTGTAAATGCCGATGAAGGCGAGCCGGGGACAATAAAGGACCGGCATATCATGACTCATAATCCCCATTTATTGCTGGAAGGAATAATAATCTCC
>JAUWTR010000087.1 GCA_030614645.1 Candidatus Aminicenantota bacterium | reverse complement strand
TGACTACATTGACCTGTGGTAAACCTAAAATCTCAGCCACCATCGCCGGCACCTGGGCATTGTCAGCACCTACGGATTGTTTGCCAAATAGCAGCAAATCATATTCCGGGTATTTATCCTTTATCAACCGAGATATTATTTTTGCTACCCTTAATCCATCATATGCTTCCGGATAATCATCCTTGATCAAAACAGCTTCATCTGCTCCCATAGCAATTGTTTTTTTTAATATGACCTTAGCTTCATCCGGCCCAATAGAAAACACAGTAACCTTGCCCCCGGCGGCTTCTCTCAACCTTAATGCTTCTTCCACTGCATATTCATCATACGGGCTTAAAACAAAATTTAGCTCTTCTTCAATGATAGTATTATTCTCTCGGTCAATTCTTATTTTTGATTCAGTATCCGGGACTCTTTTCACAAAAACAAAAATATTCATATAAACCTCCTGTCAGTCACTCACAATTACAATTACTTCTATATTAAAATATTGATAGATTTTAAGAATAATTGATGCCGCTTATTCCTCAAATCTCTTGAGGACGAGAGTACCATTTGTTCCCCCAAAACCAAACGAATTAGTCAAAGCATAATTGACTTCAGTAGTACGGGCTTTATTAGGAACATAATCAAGGTCACATTCTGGATCCGGATTCTCATAATTTATTGTGGGAGGAATCACCTGGTGCTTCAGGCTCATGGCTGTCACTGCCGTTTCCATCCCCCCGGCTGCTCCCAGCATATGTCCAGTCATCGACTTGGTAGAGCTTATGGCAATACCTGCTGCATCCTTGCCGAAAACACGTTTAATAGCCAAAGTCTCTGTTTTATCATTCCAGGGCGTTGAAGTCCCATGAGCATTAATATAATCAATTTCTCCGGAGTCGATGCCGGCATCTCCTACGGCTCTCTTCATCGACCGGTAAGCTCCATCCCCGTCTGTCCGGGGAGCAGAAACATGATAGGCATCTCCGCTCATTCCATAACCAACAACTTCAGCATATATATCGGCCCCACGCTTAAGAGCGCTCCCCATCTCCTCAAGGAGAAGGATCCCGGCCCCTTCACCTATAATAAAGCCGTCTCGATCCCGTTCAAAAGGACGGGAAGCTTTCTCAGGAGCGTCATTTCTCATAGAAAGGGCCCTCATAGCACAAAATCCGACAACGCCTAAAGGAGTAATGGGCGCTTCCGCTCCGCCAGCAATCATTATATCGGCATCTCCCCTGGCAATTATCTTAAAAGAATCGCCGATGGCATGGGTGCCGGTTGAACATGCCGTAGCTGTGGCCGAATTCGGCCCTCCGGATTTTGTCCTTATAGATATCTGACCAGCAGCTTCGTTGATTATACAAGAAATCAGAAAAAACGGAGATACACGACCCGGTCCTTTTGTTAACAGAGTTTTATGTGTGTTTTCGATCGTACCGATCCCGCCGATCCCGGAGCCGACATAAACACCAGTGCGGTCTCCCTCTAATGCTAACGGTTTAATCCCGGAGTCATCAACTGCCAATTGCGCTGCAGCAACAGCATACTGAATAAAAGCATCCATCTTCCTGGCATCTTTTCTGTCGATGAAAACAAGCGGATCAAAATCTTTGATCTCTCCCGCAATCTTGCTGGAAAATCCTGATGTATCAAAGCGTGATATGAGGGAAATTCCACCTTTGCCCTCCACTAAGGCCTTCCAGTTGCTTTCCCGGCCGATTCCAAGTGGAGAAATCAGGCCGATCCCAGTAATTACAACTCTCCTAAGTGCAGGCCCCTTTAGAGGATTAGAAGGCACATCCATAATCAAGGGTTTGGTTATGTAACGTTGTTTAAAACATACTCTATAGCTTTACTGACCGTAGTAAGTTTCTCCGCCTCATCATCAGGAATATCAAGATCGAATTCATCCTCAAGAGCCATGACTAATTCAACCGTATCCAGAGAATCCGCACCTAAATCATCAATAAAAGAAGCCTCTTCTGTAATCTGGTCCTCACTTATACTAAGCTTGTCCGCTACAATTGATTTAATTTTGGCAAAAAGTTCGTCTTTGTTCATTATTCCCTCCTTGATTTAAATTTGAAATTATATTCAAGCAGAAGCTACATAAGCATTCCACCATTTATACCCAAAACCTGTCCGGTTATATAGGCTGCTCTATCAGACAATAAGAACCTGACAGCATTAGCAACATCCTCCGGTTGGCCAAATTTTTTCATAGGAATGATATCCTCAAATTTTATCTTAACAGCATCCGGAAGATTTTTTGTCATAGCAGTTGCAATATATCCCGGAGCTACTGCATTTACAGTAATCCCTCTTGATGCAACCTCCCGGGCGAGTGATTTTGTAAATCCAATGACTCCAGCCTTGGAGGCTGAATAATTAGCTTGACCGGCATTCCCCATCAAGCCGACAACTGAGGATACATTTACGATGCGCCCATATCTCTTACCCATCATGTGCCTGATAACAGCTTTGGATATATTAAACACTCCCTTAAGATTGACAGCTAGAACAGAATCCCATTCTTCTTCTTTCATCCGCATTAAGAGATTGTCCCGTGTTATCCCAGCATTGTTAACCACATGATGAATCTGCTCGTGCTTCTGAATCATCCTTTTTACGACTTCAGATATTTGTTCCATGTTAGAAACATCAGCATAATAGGCAGCAGCTTTGCCTCCTCGTTCCCGTATCTTTTCAGCTGCATCTTCCACTTTTTCTTTTTGAACATCCAGCATGAGGACCTCTGCCCCACCTTTTGAGAGTTCAAGGGCTATTGTTTCGCCAATTCCCTGCGATGCCCCAGTTACAAGAGACGTTTTTCCTTTAAATTCCATTATCCTTTTTGGTTAATAAAAGCAGGCTTAAATTTTAACATTTCATTCTGAATTTTTTCCTGAATCTTGTTTGCAACATAATCCCGAGCCATTTTGACCGCATTTTTTACTGCAACAGGATTTGAGCGGCCATGTCCAATAATGCACACGCCATTTAATCCGAGAAGATGCGCTCCGCCATACTCTGCGTAATCGATTTTTTTATATACTTTTTTTAAATGCCTTTTCATCAACAAAAATCCGATCTTGGCAAATATATTCTTCATGATCTCAGTACGAGCCATGCGGGCAAAGTTATCAAATACTCCTTCGGTAGTTTTTAAAGCAATATTTCCAGTGAATCCGTCACTAATAATAACATCAGCTTTCCCAGAGTATATATCTTTTCCTTCAACATTCCCAACAAAATTTAAATGGGAAGCTTCCAATCTTGCATATACTTCCCTGGTAAGGTCATTGCCTTTCCCTCCTTCTTCACCAATGCTCATAAGCGCAACCCTGGGTTTTATTATATCCATGACATTTTCCATAAATATATGGCCCATAATAGCAAACTGCACAAGGTGCTGAGGCTTACAGTTAACATTAGCGCCAACATCTGTTAGGAGAGTTTTGCCTTTTAAAGAGGGAACCAATAAAGACAAAGCCGGCCTTTCGACTCCATCTAAGGCTCCCAGTACTTTTCTGGAAATATAGACGACCGCTCCTGTATTTCCGGTGCTGACAAAAGCATCAGCTTCTCTGTCTTTAATGAGTTGTGTGCCGACCAGGATAGATGATTTTTTCTTCTTCCTAAAGGAAAGCAATCCTTCTCCCATTCCAATGGCCTCTGAGGCATTTACAATGCCGACCCTGGCGTTGTTAAGATCAAATTTGTTGATAGCATCTTGAATAATCGATTCATTGCCCACCAGGACTATGTCCAAGTCAAATTCCCGGGAAGCAGCTACAGCTCCAGCTATAATTACTTCCGGACCGAAGTCTCCTCCCATGGCATCAACAGCGACTTTCATACATGCCTCGGATTTATTCTTCTCTCCCTTCTTGTACCTGGCGCTCCTTATAATATCCGCAGTCAGGACAAGCTCGATGCGGCAGCTTTGGATTTCCGCAATTGGGACACAAGGATAGGGAAGGGACCTCCAGGGCATGATGTGCCCTTCGTTTCGTTGTTCTTGAATGAGAGTGTTTTCTTTTTGGATTAGCCATTTATCTCTTATCTCTTGAAAATATCTTAAATTTATCCAAGCGCAGGTCAGTTTCATTAGCCACGCAAGAACATTTTCCTTCTATGAAAATATTGCCACATACAGGACAGATTCCCTGACAATCAGGCGAGCACAAAGGCCTTACCGGGAAGGCAAAATTCAACTGCTCCATGATAATTTTTTTTAAGTCCATCTTGCGGCTATAATAAAATAATTTCGTTGCCTCTTCTTCATCCAACTGCTCATTACTGATGTCCACCTCTTCAGGAAAATAGACAAGGTCAAATCCAGAATCAATCTTAAAATCAAAAGAGGACAAGCAGCGACAGCATGTCAAGCTAATACAAGTCTTGATCACGCCTTTAAGAAATATTTCGTCTCCAATTTTTTTAATAAAAACATCCGTGTGAACCGGATTCAGAAACTCAGCATCTTCTTCCAACAGTTCAGCAGAAATAAATTCGTATTTTTTGCTAACCTTGAGCCCTTCCTCGGGCAAACTATCTATTTCAATTAACATCTTATACCTCAAAAAAAGTTACCCTATTATAACATCTTGCTTTCCTTTGTCAATAAACATGAAATTCAGGTGTGGCTTGTGCTCGCTTCAGATTTTTTATCGCCATTCCTCTTCGTTTTTCTCGGCGCTTGCGGATCCTGGTTATTCATACAATATGTATGCACACCATACATATTTAACATGATTAACACTTTATAAAATATGTTATTCATTAAGTGTATGATTCTTATGTTTTTTTCTTGTTATGACTTTTATTTAATACATCCATATTTTCCCTTACAGGCAAGCCGATCTTACCGCAGCGGATTCGTTACAGCCGATTCGCGGTGAAAGACCACAGCTTCATCCCCTGCGCCTCATATCTGCGGTAACCTCGACTCGTGAATAGTCCAGGAGAATAACCAGGATGGAAACGGGTAAATCCCGGAGAAAGCCATCCGGAACAACGCGGGCATGGTTCCTCGAGAGAATCTCGAGGAGAGCGTTGTGAGGACAGGAAGGGATTTCCCCGCTGGGGGAAATCCCTGTCTTTCGTAGGGACTTACCAGTGTCCAGGCTCTACATCTATATGAGTTTAAAAAATGCGGGGACTGCAGATTTTCTTCAGACTTGACGAGGTGATTTCTATAATATAATCTTTTATTAGCTCTTTATTTGAGAACTCGCTTAAGAAAATGAGGCTATCATCCAGGGCTTTTTGCCCGCGATTGGAAGGAGGCATGAATGTCGTATTCGGGAAAATGGATCCAGGTTGACCTTACATCCGGGAAAATTGAGATCGGGGATACCGATAAATCTTTACTCGAGAAATATATCGGAGGTAAGGGGCTGGGATTTGCTCTGTTGGAGAAGATAGCCCCGAACCCGCAGCCTTTAGGGCCGGATAATCCCCTGATTTTTGTAAACGGTCCTTTTACCGGTACTCCCCTCCAGACCAGTGCCCGCACCTGTCTTGTGACCCGTTCCCCCCTGACCGGTTCCATTCATGATTCCCACTGCGGAGGAAACTTTGGCCCCCGACTTAAAGCAGCCGGATATGATTATTTAATAGTAACAGGTAAGGCTGAAAAACCTGTCTATATTTATATTACTGACATGGCAGCAGAGATCAAAGATGCAGCTGAATTCTGGGGTAAGGGAACATTTTTTACTAATGATGAGCTGGCAAAAAAACATCCCGGGAAAAATCCCCATGTTGCCTGCATTGGTCCGGCTGGTGAGAATCTTTCCAAGATAGCCTGTATCTGTGTGGATAAATACCGTCAGTATGGAAGAGGAGGGGTCGGAGCTGTAATGGGCTCTAAAAAATTAAAAGCGATCGTCCTGGACGGGAATAATCCCATAGATTATATTGACAAAGAAAAGTTTCTGAAACTGAATCGAAAACTGACCAGGGACATCTTAGCCGATGAGGGGATTAAATTCCGTCGGCAGAAAGGAACTATGAAATGTGTGCGCAGCGGGCAGGAGTATGAGTTTCTTCCTACCCGGAATTTTCAGAAAGTCCAGTTTAAAGATTTTGAGGGGATCTCTTCTGAAACCTGCCGGGAGGAGCTCAATTGGGAGGATACCGGCTGCTTCAGCTGTGCCATTCAATGTTCCAAGATCGCTAGGTGGGACGGACATGAAATAGAAGGTCCTGAATATGAAACAGCAGCATTTTTAGGCTCAGGATGTGAGATATCGGATGCAAAAGACTTGACCTTTGCCAATGAGATCTGTGACGACCTGGGGATGGACACCATCAGTGCCGGAGTTACTTGCTCCTTTGCCATGGAATGTTATGAAAAGGGCCTTGTGGAAAACTGGGAAGGATTAAAATTAAAGTGGGGAAATGCGGAAGCGCAAAGAGAGCTTCTGAAAAAAATGGCTTATCGCGAAGGAATCGGAAATATCTTTTGTGACGGGAGCAGGGTAGCATCGCAGAAGATCGGGAAGAGTAGTGAGGAATTTGCTGTAAATATTTTTGGTATGGAGATATCTGGGGTTAACCCTAAAGGCTCTCTCACAATGGGAGTTGCCATGGCTGTGGCGGATTTTGCCAGTCATACCCGGTTATGGCTGACAGAAGCAGAGGCGGGTCCTGATTTTAAGATAGAGGATATTCCGCAGGCGGTCGCTGATGGATTGGATACAATTAATGCCCGAAACTGTCTTATCATATGTGACTTTGTGCCCTTTGGCTTGGACAGACTGGCTCCTATCTTGAATGCTTTAACAGGATTCGAATATACATCTGATTCCCTGCTGGATTTAGGAACCCGAATAACACATCTTGCCCGTCGTTATAATCTGCGAAACGGCCGAAAACCGAGTGACGACATTCTGCCGGAACGTTTTT
>JAUWTR010000142.1 GCA_030614645.1 Candidatus Aminicenantota bacterium | reverse complement strand
CCTCAGATCCGGGTGGACGGCAAGCTCCGCCCCCTCGACGTCCCGCCCATGACCGCCGTGGACACCAAGCAGATCTCCTACAGCGTCCTCACCGACGCGCAGAAGCACCGCTTCGAGGAGAACCTCGAGCTCGACTTCAGCTTCGGGATCAAGGGGTTGGCGCGCTTCCGGGCCAACGTGTTCATGCAGCGGGGGGCGGTGGCCGCCGTCTACCGGACGATCCCTTACGAGATCAAGAACTTCAAGGACCTGGGGCTGCCCCCGGTGGTGGCCGGGATCTGCGACAAGCCCCGGGGGCTCGTGCTGGTGACCGGCCCTACCGGCTCAGGGAAGTCGACGACGTTGGCTGCGATGCTCGACAAGATCAACAGCGAGCGTCACGAGCACATGATCACCATCGAGGACCCCATCGAGTACCTGCACCAGCACAAGAAGTGCCTCGTGAACCAGCGGGAGCTCCACGCCGACACCCACTCCTTCACCAACGCCCTCAGGGCGGCCCTGCGCGAGGATCCCGACGTCGTTCTGATCGGCGAGATGCGCGACCTCGAGACGATCGAGGCCGCCCTGCGGATCGCCGAGACGGGTCACTTGACCTTCGGCACGCTCCACACGAACTCGGCCGCTCAGACCATCAACAGGGTCGTCGACGTCTTCCCGGCCCACCAGCAGTCGCAGATCCGGGCGCAGATGTCGCTTGTGCTCGAGGGGATCCTGTGCCAGGCCCTGCTGCCGAGGGCGAGCGGGACCGGCCGCGCTCTGGCCATGGAGATCATGGTGCCGAACTCGGCCATCCGGAACCTGATCCGGGAGGACAAGATCCACCAGATCTACTCCACGATGCAGACGGGCCAGGAGAAGTTCGGGATGCAGACTTTCAACCAATCACTGGCAAGTCTCTATTTAGACGGATCGATCACTTATGAGACAGCTATAAATATCACATCAAAGCCGGAAGAATTAACTGATATTATCCAAAGAAAAGAAGGCTTAAAGGTTACTCGCCGGTCATTTTCGCCAACTCAATCAAGAAAAACAAAAAGGGGAATATAATGGCATTATTTAAATGGAAGGGAAAAAATCGTTATGGAGATATTGTTGAAGGAGAACGGAGGGCTCGTTCATCTGAGGAATTGTCCCTCGTTCTGCAAAAAGAGCAGATAAAAGTTTCAGAAATCTCAAAAAAGCGAGCTGAACTACATATTCCATTTCTGGAAAAAAGGTCAGTAAAGCCAAAAGAACTGGCAATTTACAGCCGACAGCTTTCCGTGTTGATCGATGCTGAGCTTCCCTTGATCCAGAGTTTAAATATTCTGGCCGAACAGACCAAAAATAAGTATTTTAAAAAAGTCATCGAAAATATTCGTGAGGATGTTGAAGCAGGTTCGACCCTGAACCAGGCAAAACGAAAGTTCCCCAAAGTTTTTGATGACCTGTATTGCAATTTAATCGCCTCCGGAGAGCAGAGCGGTTCTCTGGATATTATGTTAAGGCGGCTGGCGGAGTTTTTGGAAAAAATAGTAAAGTTAAAAGCTCAGGTCAAACAGGCTATGATATATCCGGTTACGATCGTGGTTTTTGCCATAATTGTTGTGATTTTTATGATGTGGCAGGTTATACCGGTTTTTGCCAATATTTTTATAGAACTGGGAGCAACCCTTCCAGGCTTAACTGCTTTTGTATTGGCTGTGAGCTACTTTGTCCAGAAATATATTATCTTTATATTCCTGGGGATTATAGCGTTTATCTTTTTGATCAGATTTGCCCGCAAAACAGAGAAAGGCCGCAAGATATTTGATAGTATGACTTTAAAGGTGCCTTTGTTTGGTTCGCTTCTGGAAAAGGTCGGTTTGTCCCGGATAACTAGGACTTTGAGCACACTTTTATCAGGTGGGGTCCCTATGCTGGAAAGCTGAAAAGTGACCTCGACCACTTCGGGTAATGTGATTTTAGAAGACCATGTTATGCGGTCCAGGTCAATGGTGGCTGAAGGGACCAGCCTTACAGATGCCTTCAAGGAAGCAGGAGCTTTTCCCTTTATGATGGTCCAGATGGTAGGAGTAGGAGAAGCGACAGGAACTCTGGATGAAATGTTGGTCAAATTAGCAGATTTCTATGATGAGGAAGTGGAAGCTTCTGTAGCAGCCCTTCTGTCCGTTCTGGAGCCGGTATTGCTGATCTTTGTAGGCGGTCTGGTCGGGATGATCGTTGTTTCCATGTACCTGCCAATTTTTAGCCTGCTGGCAGAACTATAATTAGCTAAGGAAAGGGGGCTGTCCCTCTTAATAAGGGACTGTCCCCTTCTAAGATAATGGAAACAAAAAGAAAAGATATTCTCTGGTTCATCATCCTGCGTTTGATCATTATCACTTCGATAATAGTAAGCACTTTTATTCAGTTTGAGGCCTCCGAACACCTGATCTTCTTACCTTTGTTTTATCTAATAATCGCTGTTTATTTTTTGTCGCTTATATATTTAATCTTATACCATCTGGGAAAATATTATGTTTTTCAAGTCTATTTGCAGATATTTTTTGATCTCCTATTTATTACACTTTTAGTTTATCTGGCCGGGGGCCTGAGAGGCTCTTTTTACTTTTTATATATTTTCGAGATAATCGCCGCAAGTATTGTTCTGTCCAGCCGGGCGACCTATATTACAGCTGCTCTAGCCAGTGTGTTTTTTGGAATTCTAGTAGATGGAATGTACTTGGGAATTATCCCCTATTTTTATTCCGGTCAGCGGGCTGAATATTCTTTTGGATTTGTGCTCAACAACATATTTATTGCCTGGGGGGTTTTTTTCCTGGTTGCTTTTTTAATGAATTATCTGACCGGGAGTCTAAGGAAGACACGTAAACAGCTTCAGATTGCTGAGAAGGAGCTGGAGATAAAAAAGAATCTGGCTGTTGCCGGAGAGTTCTCTGCTCAGCTTGCCCATGAGATCCGGAATCCTTTAGCTGCTATCTCCGGCTCGGTTCAAGTGCTCAGGAAAGAAATGAAACTTTCCGGCGAGCAAAATAGACTTATGGACATAGTGATCGATGAGTCGCAGCGGGCATCCCAATCTATGGAGCAGTTCTTAAACATGGCATCCCCCAGCAAACAGACCTTTTCAGAGCTTAACTTATCCGCGCTTATGGATGAGACTCTTACCCTGATGCAGAGAGGCGGGGTGCTTGCTAGTAAATACCGGATAGAAGGAAATTATAAATCTGCTAAACTGACATATTACGGCAGTAAAAACCAGTTTAAACAGATTTTCTGGAATCTTCTTAAAAATGGGATAAAAGCTATGCCAGAAGGTGGAACTCTTAAGATTGATTTTATAAAAAAAGGAAAAGACGAAATTTCTCTGGTTTTTTTTGATAATGGCTCGGGTATGACTAAAGAGGAAAAAGCCCGGCTTTTTGAACCGTTTTATTCCGGGTTTAAAGAAGGAAAAGGAATCGGGCTGTCGATTGTACACCGAATTGTCGATGATTATAAAGGCAGGATCGAGGTTTTTTCCGACCCGGGAAGAGGAACCAAAATAGTCATCATGCTTCCCTGGCAGAGTGCAGCTGAATTCAATAAATAAACAAGGATATTAAAAATGGATAAAATACTGATAATAGATGATGAAAAAAGCATTATTGACCTTCTCACAATAGTATTTAAAAAAGAAGGCTATTCAGTATTGTCATCCCTATCTGCACCAAGGGGAATTGATTTGATCGACAAAGAGGATTTTGATCTGATCCTTACTGATATAAAGCTTCCTCAGATGAGCGGTATGGATATTTTAAAGCATGTCATGGATAAAACCCCTAATACTCCAGTCATTATGATCACAGCGTATGGCACTCTAAAACAAGCGGTAGAAGCTTTTAAAAACGGAGCTGTGGATTACGTAGTGAAGCCTTTTGATATTGAGGAGCTTAAAATAATTGTAGCCCAGGGCTTGGAAAAACGAAAGTTGAAAACGGAAAATATCAAGCTGAAACAGCAGCTCAAGGAAAAAAATAGATTTGAAAACATAGTCGGTAAGAACAAAAAGATGAAGCAGATATACGATTTAATTGAAAAGATAAGAGATTCTGATTCTACCATACTGATAGGCGGGGAGAGCGGCACAGGAAAAGAGATTGCCGCCCGTGCCATTCATTTTAACAGCCGCAGGCAGGAAAGGCCTTTTGTCTCGGTAAATTGCGGGGCATTGCCGGAAAATTTACTGGAAAGCGAGCTTTACGGTCATGTTAAAGGTTCTTTTACCGGGGCAATTGCCAATAAAAAAGGAATGATTGAAACTGCTGAGAAAGGCACGATCTTTCTTGATGAGATCGGGGAGTTGAGTCCAATGGCTCAGGTCAAACTCCTTCGGACTCTTCAGGATAAAAGAATCAGGCGGGTTGGGGGGAATGATGAGATCTTGATTGATGTCCGCATAGTCGCCGCTACCAACCAGGATCTAAAGCAGAGACTGGATGAGGGAAGATTCCGGGAAGACCTATTTTATCGTATAAATGTAATTTCCTTTGAGATGCCGCCTTTAAGAGAGCGCAAGGACGACATCCCCCTCCTAGTAACCCATTTTCTTGAGAAATATTGTTCGAAGACGGGAAGCAAGATGAAGAGGATTGCTCCTGAGGTTTTTAATATATTTGAATCTTATGCCTGGCCAGGTAATGTTAGAGAGCTGGAAAATACTATTGAGAGAATAGTTGCTATTGAGGAGAGGGAGACAATAACTATAAAGAGCCTTCCGGATGAATTGCTGGCTCCCAGGAAAAAATCGCATAAAGACCTTAACTTGGAGCCTGGGTTTGACCTGAATAAAACCTTGGATGAGATTTCTAAAAACTATGTTGTAAGAGCCCTGGACCTTTCCTCAGGAAGACTCAAAGTAGCAGCCGGGATTTTAGGAGTCAATTATCGGTCTCTGCGTTATTTGATTGAAAAGCATGAGCTTAAAATCGGTGAATAGTAAATGGTAAATAGAGAAAAACAGAAAAGCAGGAAAAGGAGAATAGAAGAAGAGTCATTGTTACGTTGTTATATTGTTAAATTGTTCCATTGTTAAAATTATGCTATATTGCGAAATGCCTGCTATAAGCATAAGCAGAGGGTTTGCCAAAAATTGTTAAATGGGTGACAAATAATGCTGAATAATGAATGGAGTTGGATGATGAGAATATGTAACCTGCTTAATATAAAGGAATTAAGTAAGGTACAGCTTGGCATAAAAGTTGCTTTAGTATAGGTGTCATGAAAATATCTAGTGGAAAAAAAAGAATCACTGGAAAACAACAGGAGGTTTTAAATGCTTAAAAGAGAAAAAGGTTTTACTTTGATCGAACTGCTTATCGTGGTTGCGATCATCGGTATTCTGGCTGCACTCTTGGTCCCGAATGCGATCACAGCCCTGCAGAAGGCCAAACAGAAAGGCACCATGAAAGATGTAATAACAATGATGACCGGGGCTATTGATTATGCCACTGACCATGG
The DNA here is from genome assembly GCA_030614645.1 of Candidatus Aminicenantota bacterium. Classification (GTDB taxonomy): domain Bacteria; phylum Acidobacteriota; class Aminicenantia; order Aminicenantales; family Aminicenantaceae; genus JAUVXM01. The sequence continues at coordinate 34 of JAUWTR010000142.1, read as the reverse complement.
AGAGGCGCCTGATCTGGGGCAGAACGGCATATTG
>JAUWTR010000164.1 GCA_030614645.1 Candidatus Aminicenantota bacterium | reverse complement strand
GCTGTCACAAACAATGTGCCCGGGGAATTTATGAACATCGGGGACAATAATTGTTTTTTGCTCCAGCACCCCTGCCCAGCACACGCCCATTGTTTCGCCCAGTACCTGGCAGGCAAGCGGCCCCTGATATGGCCCTACTATCAAGCGGTCATTTTTCAAAATGTAGAATCCTGTCCAGAAGAAGCGAGGCATTTTATGATGCAGGATTGCTGTAACTGTAGCCATATGAGAGACTGTATCTTTTGTTTTTTTAAGGAGTTCCTGGAGCTGTTTAAAGAGCCTTTCATATCTTTGGCTTAGTTTTTGTCCTGATAACATAAAAGACCTCCTGTGAGGGGTGATGCGGGCTGATTGTCAGCAAAAGGGGGGTTGATGATGGGAACCAAAAAGGTGAGAACTCTCTCCAGCCCGCTTAAGAGAATCATTAATTATTATATAGAAAAAAAACTGAATGTAAAGAAAAATATTTTTTTTCTTGACATCCCCCTGATTTTTTATAAAAATTTAACTAGTCACAAAATGGCATGAAGCAATTGGAGCCATTGTTTCGAAAATTTATTACGGAGGTAAGATGAATGGCTTATGAATTCACAAACTCAAAAGGAACGAAGTATTATCTTCACTTTAAAGATGTCAATCTAAAGGGAGGCAGGCAACAAAGGATTTATTTTTTCGCAAAGGACATTAGAGACGGATCACTTGATGCGGTTCCTGATGCCTATGAAGTCATGGAAACCCAAAGAACAGGGATGCCCATTCTGAGGAAGAAAAAATAAACTTAGGTTTAATCTGACCTTTGTTATCGGCGATCATATGTTGCCGGTATTTTGTCTTTAATAAAGGTAGAGCCCTTTTTTGGAAGGGGTTCTATCTTTTTTTTATTAGGGTCAGGTCTTGTTTTTTGCTTAAAACTTAAAGCTGAAACCGAAGTGGTATTCAGGAAATACGGATTCTTCCAGCGATAGGATTGCTTCGGTATAAAAAAAATAGAAAATTTGTCTCGCTCGAACAAGTGAAAATAAATTGTTTATAATGAAACTGATAATTGCCAGCTTGACATTATAGGAGGATAAAATGGATTTTTCCGAACTATCTTTTGCAGACGCTCCTATAATAAAAACGATCCCTCCTGGCCTGGCATCAAAGGAGCTGCTTGACTTCCAGTCTATGCATGAAGGTTCTGCTGTTTCATATCCCCGTGGTATGCCGATGGCTTTACAGCGGGCAAAAGGGGCGACCGTAGAGGATGTAGACGGTAATATTTACATTGATTTTTTCGGGGGAGCGGCAGTGATGAATGTCGGGCATTCCAACCCTGATGTAATTGCCGCGGCTTCCAAACAGATGCAACTCCTAACCCACTCGCTGGATTTTCCCAACCTGGCCCGGAAAGCGCTTGTAGAGAGGTTGCTGCCGCTTTTGCCGGGGCCTATGCAGAGAGTCTTTTTCGGGGGGCCTACAGGTGCTGATGCAGTAGAGACTGCTATGAAGCTGGCTAAATCTAATACCGGACGAATCCCTATGATCTCATTTGAAGGCGGCTTTCACGGCATGAGCGCTGGAGCTTTGTCGCTTACAAGCGGCCGCAACTTTAAAGAGGATTTTTTGCCTTTGCTTCCTGAAGTCCATTTTATCCCTTATGCATACTGCTACCGCTGTGCCTTTAAAAAAGAGCCAAAGAGCTGTAATCTTGAATGCGCTCAGTATCTCGAGCATATCTTAGAAAGCCCCCACTCCGGAATAGGAAAACCAGCAGCAGTAATAATTGAGCCCATTCAAGGGGAAGGCGGTTCTATTGTCCCGCCGGAACGCTTTATTCCTGCCATTCGGAAGATATGTACGAAATATGAAGTGCTTATGATAACCGATGAGATCCAGGCAGGATTCTGCCGCACCGGCAAGATGTTCTCCTTTGACCATACTGGCGTTATCCCTGATATTATGACGATGAGCAAAGCCCTTGGTGGAGTGGGCTTCCCCATATCTGGCATTGCATATAGAGCAGAGCTCGATACCTGGCCGCCTGGAAAACATATTGGAACTTTTCGCGGAAATGTCATAGCATATGCTGCAGGCAGCGCTGCAATAGATTTTATGCTCAAGCATAACCTTGCCGGACATGCCAATAAATTGGGGGAATTGATGCTTTCCTGGCTGAGGGAAATCGAGGTGGATTCCAGGATAATAGGAGAGGTCCGAGGAAAAGGTCTGATGCTGGGAGTGGAACTGGTCAAAGATAAGAATACGCGAAAGCCGGCTCCCGAATTTGCTGCTAAAATCCGTACTTATTGCCATCAGCACGGACTGCTAATTGAGATCGGAGGGCATTATTTCAATGTGGTACGGTTTCTCCCCCCTCTTGTTCTGACAGAAGGATTAGCGCTCAAAGGAGTTGAGATATTCGAAGATGCGGTTAAAAGAGCGGAAAGGGAAATGTGATTTTAATCTATAAAAAAATAACTAGAATAAAAGGAAAGGAAAAGATGAAGAAAAAAATTGTTTTTTTTGTGGCTGCTGCTATCTTATTAGCAGGCATGAGTTATCCTCTTTGTGGTCAAAGTGCTGTCCATTTTGCAGTTACATCCGATATTCTGGAGATACTTGACCAGGATTATCAGGGTGAAATTATGTATGTGACCACTTACCGCTCCGCTTTCGCTTTCAGATTGGGATATTACCGGACTATAGAAGATTCAAAGGACACTTATCCAGGTAATACCAGACATTGGGAGTTGGGAGGGCGCTGGCGGTATTTTCTGGTCGATACAGCCCCTAATCTGCTCTTTATTGGAGCTGGATTTGATAATCGTCCTAAGATTAATACAATAACACCACTGGGGGAGCTCGGTTTCAATTTTACTTTTAAACCGTTTATAATAGGAATTATAGCGTTTGGGGGCTATGAGGTCCATGTGTATAATTCTGATGCCAATCGTTTTGTTAAAGGAATAGAAATCCGCGTTGGATTTGGATTGTAAGGAAGATTAGAGTTTAAGGTTAATCCTGGAATTGAAAACATAAATAGAATCTCTTTTTCTGATTTCATAATTGAAATAAGGGAAAATTATAATCCTTTTTTTCAGTACCTCCAGGATGTCAAGTCTGCTCCTTTTGGAGCGCCTTTTCGGATTCTTTCTAGGATTATTGGCACATACATCTGATTGTATCTCAATCTGGATAACGCATTCGACCTTTCATGGTCGCCGTTCCAGCAGTGTTCTGCCCGGTCACCATAGTCCACTTCGCCGTCATAGTAAGGATTGGTTGTGCTTTCAAGGAATTCTTCAGTCAGGTAAACCGCATTATTCAGGTAATAATTATCCATATCCCCGCAGTAGATGTGAAGCTTTCCTTTAAGCTTGGGTCCCAGGATCTTCCAATCGCGCTTAAGAATATAGCTGAGGTCATAATTTTCCCTCCAGTATTCTGCTACTTTGTGGTCGATCTCTCCGGTTAATTTATTCCAGATAGGCTTGGGATAGCCGTTATCTCCTACAGGCGAATAGACTGCCTGCCAGATATCCCATTGGTCACCCGAGCGCGAGTTGGTTCCGATAGCAAGCTCCTTAAGGTTTGTATCTTCCAGGGTGCAGCTTATATGTCCGAGATAATTACGTTTTCCCGGGCGGGCTGTATTTTTCCATTGACTGTCAATGTAATATGCGTTTTTGTCTTCATAAATATTTACGACAGTGTAGGCGCGGAAGTCGATCGGGTCGGGACAGGCGGCAAAACAGCCGTTGTATTCATCCGGGTAAAAAACCTGTACTGCAAGGGCTTCCCATCCTCCGGTAGAGCCTCCGTAAAGAAAACGGGCCCAGCCTTCGCCGATACCGCGGAATTTTTTCTCGATATAAGGGATTAGCTCATAGGTTATAGCATCTCCGTATGGGCCAAGATTGGCAGAGTTGACTGCATAGGAGTCGTCATAAAAAGGATTGGCATGCTGGATCTCGATGATAAGCATACGCGGAAAGCCAGGTCCGGTCCATTCTTGGTAAAATTTATAGGCGTATTCCTGTTGGATCTTATTATAGCCTTTAAGGTCGAATCTTGAGCTGTAGTCTGGCTCAAGATCAGGGTCGGGGGGAGTTTCCCGGAAGCCTCCGAAAGTATAGGGAAAATGGCCCTGGAATACTACCAGGGGATAATGTACATCCGGATGTTCTTCAAATCCCTCCGGTAGAAGAATATGGGCGCCCAAAAACATGGGACGGCCCCAAAATTCTGTAAGCAGCTTGCTCTGCATTTTTACGTGCTTGATATATTTGGTTTCAGGAGGATCGGGGATAGGGGGAATCTTCTGATCCAGGGTTATCTTGATAGTCTTATTTTTCTGCGGGTCGATAAAGATTTTTTCGGGGGTGCTGTAAAGATTCCCAGGAGCGCGGTTCCAGTGCTGGCCTTCTCCCCGGTCCATGGGGAGTTTAACCACATGGCCGTCAGCCCGGTTAAAGGTTTCGTATATATGTAGCAGCGCTTGAACTTGGTATTCACCGGCTGGGATGGCTGCAATGCTTTTAAGAGGGTAACCGAAAACACCAGCGTCTAAAACACTGTCTTCTCCGGGCGCCAATCCGTCTACATCGATTCCAAAGACCATTCCTGTATTCGGTTCGTCGCTTATTTGAAAGCGCGGTTCTGAACGCTCATTAGTGGAGATAAGTAAAAGGATGCGTCCATCCAGAGGTTCTGCATTTTGCTCTGCGGAAAAAGATATGCCGAACTTCAGTTTTCCGGTTTGAGCGGCAGGTTCCTGCTGGCAGGATAAAGTGATAAAAACTGTAAATAACATTAAAGCCATAAATGGGATTAAGTTTTGTTTAAATTTGATTTTTTTCATAAGAATCCCTCCTGTAATAGCATTCAGCTACATTTTTTCTTATCTAGCAAAAAAAAACAAGGGGAAATAATTCATAACTGCCATGCCGGCCTGTTTGTTCAGGCTGGCTTACTGAGGATTATACTGCCGGGCCTTGCTGGTGGAAACACCGTATTTTACAAGGCCGGAAGCAATAATAAGGGCGCAGACTACTCCGTCAAGCACAGGGACACCGAGCTGTGCCTGCATGTGCTTGTCCAGCCCACTC
>JAUWTR010000227.1 GCA_030614645.1 Candidatus Aminicenantota bacterium | reverse complement strand
TAAAGGGTTGCCCCTGATTCGGGAAGTTGATCCAGTTTAGCAATGTTTTCCAGGGCAATTTTGTCTGCTGCAAACAGGATTTGATGCACCTTGAATTCTTTTGACTGCCCGTAATCAATGCTAGGTGTATCAATGGCAATCCCTGTGATTTCCCTTTCGGTGGTCAGGAATTGGACCGAATCAGGTGAAAAACCGGGAAAATGAAGCTCTGGAATAGCTGCTTCACCGATTTTTTCTGTACCTAAAACTTTCTCTTTGTTCGGATAATACTTGGTATCGATCCCGGTGTACATGATCACCCAGGCATGTTCCGGTATCGTCCCGTGTTTTTGTTCCCAATTTTTTATATCTTCTACGGTCAACAGATAATCTCGATCCTGGGTAGATTGCTCGGTTACATCGATCTTCACAGCCGGTCCGATCCATTCCCTTAATGGAATTTGATCGATGGTTCTGCCATTCTTTGCAAAATGAATGGGAGCATCTGCATGGGTACCACCATGTTCCGCAGCTGAATATTCATTGGAGGCATACCAATAGCCTTCCTCCGTGACCCCCCAATCGCCTTTTTGTAATTGAAAAGGACTGGCATTGGGCCAATAAATGGTATGCTCATTGAACGGATAGGTCATATCTAATAAGTTTTGTTCTAAATCTTTAGAAATTTCTGACTGTTGGCAGGCCATCACAAACAGGCTTACAAAAATAATTAGAAAAAAATAACCAAGCAACTTCCATGAAATTTTCATTATTTATCCTCTTTTACAAATTGCAGTGAAAAGATCCTCTTTCCACAGTGATCTTAATATATCTCATTCTAATATACATCTCAATTAAAACCGTTTTATCTTCCCAAAAAAATCGGTTTTACGAGTTCCCCAATTCATCATTTCTCTTAAAAGCTGATTTGCCCCTCAAAAAACGGCTCTAAGCTTCAAAAAAGAGCATAAAATGCTCATAAGTAGTAGAAAATATATTATTTACCGCGGCCCGTCCCCGGAATACTGCCTATGTTTTGATCTACAATTTCAAAAACATCCACTCTTTGGAATAAGGGACACTTCCCATTAATACACCTTTCTTTTTTGTTATTAATAAAAGATCACTGGGATTGTAGCCAAAGCCGTTTTCAGGGTCAAAGAGGCCTGGCTCGACACTGAATGTCATCCCCTCTTCCAGGACTGTCTGGTCTCCTAAAGCAATATAAGGCGGCTGATGCCCTTCCATTCCCTGTCCATGGGCAACCCTCTGGTAGAGGAGCTTCTGTATGTCTTTTCCCTGGTCTACCTGATATTTGTGTACCTTGTAAGCAACCTCACCACAGGTAACTCCGGCTTTTGATTCCCTCTCCTGTATACGGCAAGCTTCAGTGACTACTTCCCAGACTTTCTCGCGGTGAGCATCCCAAGGTGCGAGTTGGTAGTAGCGGTATAGTTCTCCCCCGTATCCGCCTATGCTTACTAATCCTGCTATCTGAAGGGAATCCCCCTTTTTTACCTTATTATGGTGAAATTGGTTGGGGTGAGGATAAGCTGTGCCTCTTCCTGTACGGCAACCGATGCCTACTCTGATGCCAACAGCATTGTGAGGCTTCCCATATCTTTTTATATCCTTATGAATTATTTCAGTTACATATTCTTCCAGTGCCTGGCGGATTTCAAAATCTGTAGCATCAGTGCCTCTTCCCAGAATGTAATCTCTCCCAAAAGCATGGATCTTGCTGAAATAATCCATGGACCTCTGACAGAGTGCAATCTCTTCTTTGGTCTTTACCATCCTCATTTTTATGCAGATGTCACTGATATCCTCTATCTGAGCTTTTGGGAGTGTTTTTTTGACTTTTTTCATTCTGGAAGGGGTAAATTCAGAGTCAAATCCTAAAACTTTATCTCCCAGTCCTCGTTTCTTCAGTCCCTTAAGTAGCCACTCAAAAAGATCAACTGTCTTCCATTTAACAACTTTTCCTTTATCAGGATAGCCTCCCTCAGCATGAGGAAAATCATAATAATACTCCATCTCTGTACACCACCAGGATTTCACCAGCTCATTGTCCAACCCGGGTGTATACCAGAAAAGAGCATTTTCCTTCACAGGAATCACTACCCAGCAGGGTCTTTCGGTTCTGGTCATAAAGTTACCTGTAAAATAATTCATATTCCAGGAATCTGCCAGGATAACTGCATCAACTCCCCGCGCAGCAGCGTTTTCTCTCAAGCGTTTTACGGTTTTTTTGTACCAATCAATGGGAAGGCGGTCGTAATTTATTGGGGCCGGTTTGGGATGGTCAGGATTTTTTAGAAGCAGTTTTTCTGATTTATTTTTTTCTAAAAACGAAGGCAATAGTTTCTTTTTTCCTGCTACTCCTATACCAGCAAAGCTTAAACCTGTACTTTTTATAAAATTTCGTCTGGTTATTTTCATGATTGCCTCCAAAATTATTTAGTCTTATAAAGATTATACTTTCATAAGAAAAATTACAAGAAGGCGCAGGAAGATAGCAAATATACAGATAAGAATAAGATAAAGCTAAGCGAAGTCCCTCTTCTAGGTATTTAAAACTAAACCAAAAAAATGCCAATGTCAATTATTAGCACTGCTGCAAGATAAATGTTTTGCTGACCTCTCCCCTACCTATAAGCTGATCCAATATAATAACTTAGAATTGCGATTTTGAACCAAAATTTAGTTTTTTAAGGACAAAAACAGGTTAAGGTTAAAATATTATTCAGTTTTTCTGTAATTTTAGAAAATATATTATTTACCGCGGCCCGTCCCCGGAATACTGCCGATATTAAAAACAAGTGCCAGAATAACCGACACATCGGTTGCTGCGAATGTAAAAAGCTCTTCGGAAAATGCAAATTGGATAAGTGAGTTTTCATTTAATTGATACTTGAAGCCGAGATTAATCGTACAACTGTTATCATCTAACAGGTGATATCCGCTTTTATATGGACTGCTACTGCCGTCTGCCTGAATGTAAATCGACCAGTCTTCTCCTGCAAGCCATTCATACGAAAGGACATAACTGAATAAGTCTTCAGTAAATTCAAAGATATAGAGATTTTCCGGTTTTGACAAGTGAAGCCATCCAAGGTTTATATATAGTCCATAATTATTTCCGGTTTTTTCAGCGAGTAGATTAAGGGCAAAATCAAACTTTCCACTTGAAAACAAATAATCTGAATTTCCGACAGGGATTTTAACAGCTGGTTGAAGGGAGAGATACAAACTCTTCTTTAGAAGTTCGCCTAAATTGAATTTTGCTTTCAGAGTAATATCTCCAAAACCAGAAACCGGCTTGTTCATATCAATCCAGATTCCATTTTTGTTTTCCACATTTAAGGCAAACTGATTGTTCTCAACTTCATTACGGCCGGCATTGGGAACACCAAAAAAATTGTGAAATTTTTGAATTATTGAATCGAATATCCCGCCATACTGAATCAGATAAGTCGCTTCCAAACCAATATCAATTTTATTTGTAACACCTACATCAAAATTAATCGCAGTTCTTGAGGATTCTGTGTCCACATCAAATAGAAAATTATCCGCCATTCCATCACCATCAAGTCTAAATGTGTTTCCATAATTATTAGAAATACTGAGGCGTATATTGCCCTGCCCTAACGGTTTCGCATTTTCAGGCAGAAGATTAATAAACGGCAAATAAAACGGATACAGATTGTTTGTAAGCAAAGGACCTTTATTGTTCCCAATCCTTGAACTATCCGAGCCGAATAGCAGACCTGCGCTGAATACAACAATGAAAACTATCACAAAATAATATTTCCACATTTTTCTTCTGTCTCTTTTAATATCTCGCATTATAGATCACTATCTTTTTCAGTCAAAATATTATAATAAATCTTTATGTCTTATTTATATCTAAAAAATCAGATATATAGTAGGAGTAATAGTATTGGTACTTTAGTATACGCTATCCCCTTAATTATATTAGGAACAAAGATGAGGAAGTTTATAAAGGAGTAAATTATGAAAACTCCCACTATTGGTATTTTAACAGGGATTTCTTACGTCTCGGGTATAGATTACTTCAAAGAGATAAACGAGAAGGTACTTGCAGACTCTCCCCAAGGATATATCATGTCTCCAAATCC
>JAUWTR010000384.1 GCA_030614645.1 Candidatus Aminicenantota bacterium | reverse complement strand
GTATATATTATTTTATCTGGAAATAGAAAGAGGAAAATAGTTGATGATCTAAAAAATCACCCCTCAATTCATCTCAAAAGGCTATTGATCGAAGTGTTTTTAATTTGCCATAATATAATAGCTAATATGTATAGATTGAATTATTTATGAGCCTGGATTATTCACGAGTCGAGGTTGCTGCAGATGCAAGGCACAGGGTGCGTAGCTGTGGTCCTTCACCGCAAGTGCCCTGTAACGAAGCAGATGCTGTGAGATCGGCTCGCCTGAAAGGTAAAAAAATGGCGATTAAAATTAAAAACGAAAACGAGAAAAAAGTTTCAATAATCATTCTCGAATGAATCTTGCATATCACTGAGAATAAGTTAATAATAAAAACATCGCTATTTTTTTATGAATAGGTCAGGTGAGATGACTCAGCATAATTAAAGGGAATGAGTAAAATGAATGAAGAAAACAATCGGAAAACCAAGCTTTTAGAAGACCTTGATGAAGTTCGAAATAGGATCACTGAACTTGAAGAATCAGAGCAGAAACACAGCCAGGCGGAAAATGAGCTGCGGAGAGATTTGGAACAATACAGACATTCAGTCGATGATGCCCCGATAGGAGTTTATATTTTAGATGTTCAAGGGCGGATCAAGTATATGAATTCATTTTTGCTTAAAAAGTTTAATGTTCCCTCTATTGAGGAAGTCCTGGAAACCGAGGGAATGAGCTTACCTCCCCTTGCTGATACTGAGGTTTCCGAGCAGATAAGGAAATGCCTTGAGGAGTTGAAGCAGACAGTTTGTGAGCACACGTTCCATGATAATTCCGGTAAAGAAGCTTGTCTGCGCCAGTATATAAATCCGATTTTTAATAAAGACGGCTCCATAAATGGAGTCTTTGGAATTGTCGAGGATATTAGTGACAATAAAAATCAGGAGAATGACCTGAGCCGTAAGCTTGTATTGGAAAAAAGTATGCGTAAAGTGTTATCCGAGATCGTGGGTGTTTTTGATATAGATGAGGCGATCAATAATGCTCTAGCTCAGTTAGGAGAAATATCAGGAGTTGACAGGACATATCTCTATCTTCTTTATGAAAACGATAGTAAGGTCGACAATTCTCATGAATGGTGTGCAAAAAATATACTCCCTCAAATTGAAACTCTTCAGAATATCTCTGTAAATGATTTTTCTTGGTGGAAAGAAAAACTCTACAATAATGAACTCGTCTGTATCACTGACTTAGAGGAGATGCCGGAAGAAGCAGAAGCAGAAAAAGATTTCATCGGGAAACAGGGAGTAAAATCTTATCTATTAGCTCCTGTCTGGATTAAAGATAAACTTGCCGGTTTTATGGGTTATAGTGCGATCTCTGAGATTAAGGAGTGGAAAGAAAATGACATTCTTCTGCTGCAAACTATCAGTGACATTATTGGAGGTTTTTTAGAGAGAAAAAGACTTGATGCGGTTAACCGGCAGAGGGAGGAAAGATACACTAGACTTGCCCAAGCCAGTTTTGAAGGGATATTCCTTATCGATAAAGGGGAAATTGTTGATACAAACCATATGGCGACTATGATCCTGGGTTATAAGCCATCTGAATTTCTAAAAAAAGAGATTACAGATTTTATTGATGAGAAAGACAAAGACTTGGTGCGAGAAGAACTGGCGAAAGGAAGCTCCCAACCTTTTAACTCAGCAGCTAAGATGAAAAATGGGGCCTTGATCCCTGTAGAGATTCAAGCAAAGAGCATTCCTTTTAAGGAGCTGCCTCTTCTTATCGTCTCAGTTCGTAATATTTCTGGGCAGCAGGACAGCAAAAAAGAAAAGTGGAACAACCTGGTTGATTTGAGAAATTCTTATGAGGGAATGATTCAGGCACTGGCTTCGGCTGTAGCTTTGCGGGATCCATTTGCAGCTGGCCATGAGAAAGGTGTAGCTAAGATAGCCTGTGCCATTGCAAAAAAAATGGGGCTAGCGGATTACAGGATCGAAGGCATCAGGATAGCTGCTTTAGTCCATGATGTGGGAAAGATCGGTATCCCCTTAGAAATATTAAGTAAGCCCGGGAAGTTAACAGAGGCAGAGCTTATGATCATTAAAGACCACCCCGAGAACGGGTATGAAATGTTGAAGGATATAGATTTTCCCTGGCCTGTAGCAAAAACCGTTATGCAGCATCATGAAAGGTTAGATGGCTCTGGTTATCCTGAAGGAAGTGCAGGAGGAGAAATTATCTTGGAGGCAAGGATCCTGGGAGTTGCTGATACGATCGAAGCTTTCCTTGTTAAACGTTCTTATCGTTCGGAAAAGGGGCTCGAAAGTGTTATTGAAGAAATCTCAAAGAATAAAGGCAAGCTTTATGACACTCAGGTTGTCAAAGCCGCCCTTTCTGTTATTACAGCAGAAGGATTCAGCCTGAACTAATCATAAAAAATGTCGATCTATATGATACTTCTTTTTTAATCAGTATTTTACTTTGATTCCTACAGTAACTCAATTTGCAATTTCGTTCACAATATAATCTCCATTTGTAATCGACATTTTTTACTCTACGAGCGAGCCGATCTTACCGCATCTACTTCGTTACAGGGTATTCGCGGTGAAGTACCACATCTTCATACCCTGTGCCTCGCATC
>JAUWTR010000161.1 GCA_030614645.1 Candidatus Aminicenantota bacterium | reverse complement strand
TTATCTGGAGCAAATCCGGACAAGGCTATAGCAGCTTTAGCTAGGCTAAATTTGCTTGTGGCCTTTTTATAATCCAATAAATCTTCAAGTTCACTAATAACCAGAGATATACCATGGTCGATAGAGGCGATATGGATCTCGAGTTTCTTTATTTTACGGGCATATACATGTATAGGCGGCTGTCCATTCAAATTAACAGCTGCATTTATCACACATCCTCCCTTTTCCAGAGCATAGGGAGGAGTATCAGTCCAACCGCCACCTAGGTCAAGCCTTGCTGGTGCCCTTCCCCAGATGATCTCATCGCTCCGCACAGCATTTTTGGGATACCGGCTGATTTCTTTCTTACTCAAGACTATAGTACGGCTGAGATTCTCAAAGGCGGCAGATTTCAGGTTTTTCCCCCAATCTTCAATTCTCTGATTTTTATCAGGCTTAATCTTTAATGACGCCAACCAGTCTTTTTCTTCTTTCCCTAGTAAAGAACTCAACTCAGGAGAAGATTTATCCCAGGCGCTTCTTTTTTCTTTCCTGCTCATAAGAATCGCAGAACCAAGAGTATGAATGATCCGTGAAAACTCAAGTCGCTCCATCCCAGTTGCAGCTTCATCACCCCACTGGTACCGTGCTTCTTTCATAATATCCCTTACCCAACGGGCACGTTCGGCGCGTGGTAGGCAAGTAAAGATCAAAGCCATCTCTGCAGCGGAAAAATCACTATCCAGTCGGAATATCCAGCGCAAAGAGTGCTGTATTGCCCAGGCACGGAAAAGTATTCTTCTGGAATAAAAAGCATCCTGATCAACCAGCTGGGCGATCTCAGCAGCACTGTATCTCTCAGCAGCTTTCCAGGCATTTTTCTGCTCCTGGGAGGCTTTCTCAGGTTTAAAAATCCACAGCCATCTATGATAATCTGTGGGCATTTTTGTCGCCGGAATTATACGGGCATTCCACAGGTTTTTATCTTTGTCCGGCAATTTCGGGGGCCAGACATCATTTTCTTCCATATCCATGGCCTCTAGCCAATCCTTTACCGGCTGATTACAAATAACAGCTCCGGATGAAATCGGAATTTTAAATCTATCATCTATGCCGCAAACCTGGACAAACCATATTTTCTTTCCTTCTTGGTCTTTCCCTTTGATAACATTTAGACAAAATTTTGGTGGTAAGCTCAAGGGCTTTTCAATATCAACCCCGACTATCACATTCTCACCACCGAGGGTTAGAAGTGCACCGACATAACAGCCCTCAATCCAGGCGTTTTTTGCAATAATATGCCCCTCTGTAGAAATGTCATTATTAATCCTCAGGCCTATATCCCTGATCAAGGTCCCTCGTTCTTTTTTTAATAAATCTGCTCCGCTTTTTAGAAGTTGACGCATTGTTCCAAAATGATAAAATCCGCATTGCGGTACATTCTTGATAAAAAAATTAACCTTTGACAGGGATTTATAAATAGAATTAAGTGATGATTCGGATAAATCTGAACCGCTGTTGCGAACAGAATTAATATACTGTGAATACTCAACTTTTGCGCCCATAGCGCAGCAGATTTCCCGATATAGGTCGAGACCTTTGAACATAATTTCTTTATATAAAGGTCCAGATAATTTTAGTCCTTCTTTGGAATTAATTTTAATGCTGCCTAAATTAAGAAGTCTTAATGCTGAAGCAGCATCGAAATTCAGTATCCCAATATCAAGCATGGACTGACCGTATCGGTTTAATGCCCCTTTGGATTTTTGTTCAGCAACTGAAGGTTTTTGTAAAAACAAACGGACTTTCCCATCTGGGCCTGAGCAATAAACACCATGATCACTGGCCAGCTCAGGCGAAGCTTGACAGCCTAATCCAGTGATTCCCTGTTCAAAAAACTGGATATCATCCGGATTAAAATCCAAAAAAACATCGCCTGTAGTTACAACTACCTGTCCCTGCCCATACGAAGTTGCCGGGAGTTTGAGGTAGATAGGTAACTGCCGGTCAAATAGAGTTTGGCCCAGAATACTGCCTGACTCTCCCGGTACCGGGATAAAGACTTTACCGCATGGACCATATGCAGGCAAACGGCGTGAATCTCCGCCTGCATGGATAATAAGGATCCGCAGTTTTTGGAGGATTTTCTCCCAGGTATCAACATGTTTTATATCATCCGGTTTTTTCCTCAGTTCCCGGTTGAGGACATTAAGGAGACTATAAATAGTGCTGCCTCCACTGCCGATCCGTTTTCCCCCGGGATCGGACAGAACCAGCAGCTGCTTAACTCCTGGAATAAATCCCAATTTGCGCCTCAAGTATAGTTGTGACTCATAGGCAGATGCCTGTTTTTCATTTGAGGCTGTGATTATAAGATAATCCCAGGGTTCTGCGAGCGTCTGCATCTTCTACTTATTGGCTTCCACTTGAGCTTTTACCCAAGGGTAGGTATTTGCGATCCCAGCACGGAGAGAATAGCTGGATTTCCAGCCGATAGATTTTATAAGATCATTTCGAAAATTTCTGGCTTTTACTCCCACCGGGCCTTCTATATGTTTAATATTGATCTTTTTTCCGGAAGCCTCAGCTATCGTCTGAACCAATTCAATAACAGAGACATATTGACGCCGGCCGATATTAACACCGTTTTTTAGGTCAGATTTCATAAGAAGGAGTATACCGTCAAGCAAATCATCAATGTAAGTGTATGCCCGCATGGCGCTGCCGTCTCCCCAGATCTCTATGGTACCGCCGTCTTCAGCTTCTGCGATCTTACGCGAAAGAGCTGCGGGTGCTTTTTCTCTGCCGCCATGCCAGGTGCCTTCAGGGCCATAAGTATTTTGAAAACGGGCAAGCCTTACCTTCATACCATGCATACGGCCGTACGCCATTGCCATTCGTTCTGCATAGAGTTTCTCCCAGCCGTATTCATTATCAGGCTGGGCCGGATATGCTTCTTCTTCTGAAAGTTCCGGTTCATTCGGATCCATATCCCTATATACACAGGCTGAGGAAGAGAAGAAGTATTTTTTTGCCCCAGCCTTTGCACTGGTATGGATCATATGGATATTTATAAGAGCACTGTTACGCATAATCTCGCATTCGGCAGAATGGATAAAGCCCATCCCCCCCATGTCAGCCGCCAGTTGATATACTTCATCAAATCCTGCTCCGTCTGAATTCGAGACAGCTTTTTCACAATTATCCTGTTCTCGTAAATCAAGCAGCAGGAAATCGTCCGCTGCAGTTTCTGAAAACTCAGGTTTTTTTTGGTCCACTCCCCGCACCCAGTATCCATCCTTCTTCAATCTTTTGACAAGATGGCTCCCTATAAATCCGCCTGCCCCACAAACCAACGCTTTTTTCATGTGACTCTCCTTCCCATTTGATTGAATAGAATTTTATATCAAAGGAAATATAGGAAGTCAATTATTCAAAATTGAGCAAGCTGCGGAATTCCAGCGTATTCGGGGGACATCATACTTAATTAATATAAAATGCTATTGAGACAAGTATGATGTCCCCGAATGCCTGTAATAACATTGACATTTTATAGAATTCATTTGATTATGGTTACAGGTAATAAACCGGCTAATGAAAGGCAATACAAGATGCTGCCAATAAGCATTAGCGACCGAATATCTATACTTTCAATAGAGGTATGTAAATGGATAAAAAAAGTGAAATGACTCAGCAAGAGATGAAAGCCCTAAAGAAGAAAATTGCTATTAGGTTCTCGTTACTTCCGCTTTTTCTTGGACTTATCATTCTTTTACCCGCGGGGACTTTTAAGTTTTGGCAGACCTATATATATTTTGCAGTTCTTGTTGTGCCGATGATCTCCGTCATGTTTTACTTTTTAAAGAAGGATCCAAAGTTTCTAGAGCTTCGAACAAGAGTGAAGGAGACGGAAAAGCAACAGAAATTAGTATCTATTTTTTCAACTGCTATTTTTCTAGCTGGATTTATTATTTCTGGTTTGGATCACCGTTTTACCTGGTCAAATGTTCCAACATATATTGTTATAGCAGCCGATATTGTAGTTTTATTGGGTTACCTGATAATCTTTTTTGTTTTCAAGCAGAACAGTTATGCATCGCGAATAATTGAGGTTAATGAGAATCAGAAGGTGATAGTAACCGGATTATATGGAGTTGTCCGTCATCCAATGTATTTAGGAATAATCATTATGTTTTTACCCACCCCTATTGCACTGGGTTCATATTGGGCATTAATCCCATTTGCATTCCTTCCCATTTCTCTTGTTCTAAGAATTCTTAATGAGGAAAAAGTACTGTCTAACAATTTACAGGACTATAAAGAATATTGCCTGAAAACCAGATCCAGATTAATTCCATTTATATGGTGAAATGTATAATGTAAATTCAGAACTCTCCAATATAATTAATCCTTATTTTTTGTCAACTGTTCGAATTTAGGATCTTTAATAAGTTTTAATAAATCAGGATCAGAAAGAAACCATTCTTTAGATCCGCCATTTTCAAAATAAGTTTGGAGAACCTGAAGTGCACGATCTCGATTATTTATATATTCAAAAATTTGAACGCATATAAAGAGAACCTCTATATTTTTAGGCCTCATTTCTAATACTTTGGAAACCTCATCCTCTGCCGCTTTATGGTCCCCGACTGCAGCATAATAGCGAGCCAATCTTGCACGAACTATCTCATCCTTTGGATTTATTGCTAGTTTTTTCATAGCTAATTGAATTGCTCGCTGATAAGCATGATCTGCTTTATCTAAATTCCCTAGAATTTTTCGATAACCGTCACCCAAATTACCCCAAATAACATACTGTTTCTCATCTACCTTGACTGCTTCTTCAAACATAGCTACTGAATCTCCATAACGACGCCTGCCAAAATAATAAGTACCCAGATTGGAATAAGCTGGTGCGTTAGGCTTGATAGTGATTGATTTTCTAAACATTGCCTCTGCCAGCTCATACTCCCCCAATTTATCATAAGAGGCTCCCAAGGTATAAAAGATAGGATAATAGCCTGGTGTTATTTCTGCAACTTTGAGATACATTTTTATGGCTTTATCAGGACTTCCATGTAACTCATAAAATACCCCTATATTATAAAAAGACTTTGAGTAATAAGGTCTCAATTTAATAGCTTTTCTCCAGGTCTTCTCTGCATCT
>JAUWTR010000368.1 GCA_030614645.1 Candidatus Aminicenantota bacterium | reverse complement strand
TATCGTTTTTGTATTGTTGTCCGTACTCCCTGGACATGCAGCTCTGCAGGGAGCGGGGAAAAATGCCCCTTCTTATTTTAATTTTCTCTTACAACCTAAATTTATCGTAATGCTTTTAATCGGGCTTTTTGCCCTCTTGCTTTTAAAAACAAAAAACATGAAGAAAAATATTAAAATTCCTCTGCTGCTGCTCTCTACATTCCTTTTCGGCATAGCCGGTAATATCGGCACCAAATTTTTATCCCTTTTTTCCATGCACCCCTCCCCTGTATGCGCATCTGTTAAGCCATTTCTTTTCGGCGTCCGGATTCCATTTCTTGTGACTTTATAGGTCATATTTTTACTTACATTGATCGGCCCCAAGCTTTTTTGCAGTTGGATATGCCCGGTTGGTGCTGTTCAGGAGCTTATAGCAATGTGGGCGGATAAACTTAAAATCTCACGAAAAAAAACAAGTTTTGCTTTTTCCCAAACCATTAGGCTGGCAATATTTATATTTTTTATATTTTTCTGCGCAGCCGGTATACTGACTTTAAGTCAAAATGGGCGGACCTTCTCTTTTAATATATATGACTATATCAATGCCTTTCATGGTTTCGAATTCATTATCCAGGCGACCCTCTTGGATAATCTCTTCCATTTCCTCCCTTTTCTCTTGACCCTTATTTTAGCTTTTAAATTCTACCGTCCTTTCTGTCATTATATTTGCCCGGTTGGACTTTATACCCATTTTATAGAACAAATCGCCATTTTCCGTATAAAGTTAAAAAAACCTCCCTGTGATGATTGCGGAATATGTGAAAAGAAGGCACCATGTAAAGCTATTCCTGATATCCTTAAAGGAGCTAATTTACGTCCTGACTGTTATGGATGTAATGTCTGTGTTGAAGTTTGCCCGAAAAATGCCCTTTCAGTAGGCAGATAAAGACAGTTTGCCTGAACTATTCATTAACCATTATCTTCTGGTACTCTTTTTCATATATCTCCTTATCTCTGGTAACACAGCCGCTGTAGCTTCCATTACGCAGCAGTTCACTGCATCGGGAACAGGTTATGCAGACCTTTCTTTCATCTATATATCCCTGTTCTACCAAGTCCCGGGGAACATCAGGGTAAGCAAAAGAACTTCTTCCCAGCCCTATCATGGAAGCCTCATTATTCTCTATTACTGCTGCTCCGACATAAGGAAAAAATTGTCTTAACCAAGAATAGCCAGTGCCGACAAATGGAACATTTGGGAAATGTTTTTGTAGGCCTTTAGTGATGTTCAGCAGGCGTTTTACCCCGATCAAGGGATGTTCATCCGGAAATTGAGAGCCAGGGAGGCGACGGTCATATGGACGTCCAAGATGTGGCTTCTGACGGGGGTTCCCGGCTGTAACATTAAAAAAAGAACACCCCAGAAGTAAAAGCCTCCGTATAAGGGCTTTTAATTCAGTCAAATCTATATCCAGAGGATTATCCTTAGCAAATCCGAAACCATATGGAAAAGGAATTCCATCAAAACCACTTAAACGCACCGCTAAACAAAGGTTAGGTACATCTGCATGGATTTTGTGGATTACTTCAGTTAAAAAACGTGTTCTGTTTTCAAATCCTCCCCCATAACGGGAATGCTCCCTGCCATAGGCTGCAAGGAGTTCATTTAAAAGATAACCAT
Organism: Candidatus Aminicenantota bacterium; assembly: GCA_030614645.1. Classification (GTDB taxonomy): domain Bacteria; phylum Acidobacteriota; class Aminicenantia; order Aminicenantales; family Aminicenantaceae; genus JAUVXM01. Next base: position 1,076 of record JAUWTR010000368.1, on the reverse strand, counting down.
TACAACTTTTAATATCAACAGCATCAAACCCGGCATGATATGCAAGCCGCGCTGTTTCTATATAAGATTCTTGTAACTCATCCAATTCTTTATCGTCCAGTATTTGAACGCTTTTAATACTTTTGTCCAAATAAGGATTATACATGATAACCTTGGGACTCGCTTCACCTTCAAGCTTGCTATACCGTCCGGAATGGGTTAGCTGAAGTACACAAAAAATATCATGTGAATCCCCATATACTTTATGAGCAGCATTCCTAGTATCCTTAACCAGGCTCTGAAAAGACTCAAGATTCTCATTATTAAGCATCAACTGATGTGGGTTGGAGCGGCCTTCCGGCACAACAGCAGCGGCTTCAAACCAGATAAGACCACTGCCCCCCTCGGCATACCGGCGATACCGGCGCAATGTTAATTCGCCTGGGGAGCCATTGACATAAGCATCCGCACCTTCCATAGGCTGGACAGCCATCCGGTTTGGAACCGTTTTGCCCCCAATCTCCAGTTTTCTAAAAAGGGGAGACAAGTCTTCCCGAAAAGGAAGTTCAAGGTTTAGTTTTTTTGCAGCCTTAAGCAATTCTTCGCTTGTCTTGTAATCAAAAGGCTCATGATAAATCATTCTTATATATATTTTATACTATTTTTGAAAAAAAATAAAAATTTAATACTTGAGTCATCTGAATTATTTATAAAAAATGAAAGGATAATTGTAATTAAAAATCCATAAAACCGCATTTACGCAGGGCAAGATAAGCGGCTCCGACTACTCCAGCTGAGTCTCCCAGTTTTGCTTTAATAAGCGGAATATGATTCCTGTTTACTCCAAAGGCCGCTGCCAAAATTAGGGAAGGGACTTTATCATACCAGACAGGAACATTCGATACTCCCCCGCCCAGGATAATGGCATCAAGGTCAAGTATGGTAGTCATATCTGCAAATACTTCTCCCATTATCTGACAACTTTCTTCAAAAAGCTGGACAGCCTGCTTGTCACCCTCCTGATAAAGGCGGTATATTTCTGGAACATCTAGTTTTTTGCCGCTTTTCTCATTAAACCTACGGCTCAGACTTGGCCC
>JAUWTR010000323.1 GCA_030614645.1 Candidatus Aminicenantota bacterium | reverse complement strand
TTTTTCTTCACATTTTTTGCATTTTGCAACAGTGCGGAAGAACCCTTGACAAAAAATCTGTCAGACAGCAAACTCAAAGCTCAAATCGCCTTCAAGGGAAAGATCATCTTCCAGTCAAATATCGATGGAGACAATGATATCTACCTTCTCACTAGCGCCGGCTTAAAACAGCTTACCGACAACACCTGGCAGGATGAATATCCAGTTTGGTCACCAGATGGGAAAAAGATCGCTTTCACAGCTGACAGAAAAGGCCAATATGATATATACATAATGAAGTCTGACGGCACAGAAATCACTCCTATCACCTCTTCACCTGCGGACGAAATGGAACCTGCTTGGTTTCCAGACAGCAGAAATCTAGCCTTTTCCATTAGAGCAAAAAAAATTCTGGGCAAAAAATCTACTCTTTACAAGGTAAATCTCAATACACGCAAAACAAAAAGAATCATTCCAAATTTCTCCAAAGCTCACGGCATAGCAAATATATCCCCATCTGCTCCTCTCATCACTTTTACAGGGAAACGGACTCTTGGTTGGGATACTGCTATATTCCATACAATAAAAAAGCAAGTCATTTTTCTTAACCAAGGCGGAAAAAGTTGTAGGACCCGGTTTTCGGATGATGGTAAAAAACTGGCTTATGTTTCCTCAAAAGCTGACGGAAAAGGAGATATATGGCTGATGAATCCTGATGGAACCCAAAAAACCAGGTTGACAAAACGCGATAATACATATGATTATTTTCCATCTTGGTCTCCTGACGGCAACTACATCGTATTTAATTCATCTTTAAAACACGATCATAACGGAAAACTCTTTATTGTGAAAGTCAAAACAGGAGAAGTGTTTTTCCTTTTTGATTCGCCGGGAAATGATGTCTTTCCAGACTGGCACAAATAATACACCCTGCGTTGACTAAAATAGAGTTAGTGGATATGATAAATGGCTAATGAAAAAAATCAGACTTCATACAAAAATCTTCCTGGGATTAATATTAGGTATAGTCGCCGGATTGGTCTTTGGAGAAAAAGTTCTTCTTATTGAGCCTATAGGAACCGTTTTCCTTCGCATGATAACCATGATAGTAGTTCCTTTAGTATTTGTCTCTCTAATGCTGGGAACCGCCAGCCTGGGGGATGTGCGTAAATTAGGGCGTATCGGCGCAAAAACCGCAGTTTATTTCGTAATTACGACCATCATTGCCATAGTCATAGGTCTGGTCCTGGCTAATGTTGTCCAGCCTGGAGAAGGCCTGAATGAAAACATTAAAACAGAGCTGTATAAGGACTATGAGGCCAAGGCCCAGGACGGCATAAAACATATGGAAGAAAAACCGTCAATCATAGAGATCCTGATAAATATAGTTCCCACTAACCCGGTTGCGGCTTTTATTGATGGCAATATGCTACAGATAATCTTCATGGCACTTCTATTTGGAGTAGTCCTGACTCTGATCAAAGAGGAAAAATCCAAGCTGATTATCAATTTCCTGGACGGACTGAATGATATGCTTATCCAAGTCGTGCATATTGTCATGAAACTTGCCCCTTACGGAGTTTTGGCGCTCAGTGCAGCTGTTATCGGCCAATACGGAATTGATATCCTAATAACTCTATTAAAATACTCCCTGGTTGTCATTTTTGGGCTTGTTTTTTATGGCCTTAGTATAAACAGCCTTTCAGTCCGCTTTCTCGGACATACAAGTCCGCTTCTTTTCTTCAGAGCCGCAAAAGAAGCAATAATCATCGCTTTCAGCACTTCCAGTTCTATGGCAACCCTGCCGGTGGCAATGGAAGGAGTAGAACACATCGGAGTCAAACGGGAATACTCAAGCTTTGTGATCCCTCTGGGAGCAACTGTAAACATGGACGGAACTGCACTGTATCAGGGAGTCTCCGCAATTTTTATCGCTCAGATCTATGGAATTCAGCTTGGCATCACTGGCCAGGTCACAATAGTGCTTATGGCGGTACTTTCTTCAATCGGGGCTGCAGGCGTACCGATGGCAGGGATAATCGCCCTTGCCCTTGTATTAAAACAGCTCGGCATCCCCCTTGAAGGGATTGCTCTTATCTTAGGGGTGGAAAGACTACTGGATATGGTTCGTACAAGTGTAAATGTCATCGGAAATATGGCTTGTGCAGTAGTAATTCAGAATATGGAAGAAAAGTAGAAAAATGGCATCCCTTAACTACTGGGCCCGGCTTCTAAGGCTATTCTATCATTACCGAAAAAAATCCCCAAAACTTCCTTACCTGCCGGTCCGTCTCTGGGTAGAATTGACAAATTTCTGTAACTTCAAATGTATTATGTGTCCAAATAAAGACCTTAAGAAAAAGGACAAAGGTTACATGGACATGGACCTGTACAAGAAGATCGTGGATGAGGCTCGGGAATTCATATTTGACATCAATCTTGCCCACCGGGGAGAATCACTGCTCCATCCTGAGATCGTTGAGGCAATAAAATACTCCAAGCAAAACAAAATATTTACCCGCTTGCACACAAATGGCTCTAAACTGACAGAAGATCTGGCAGAAAATATCATTGCAGCCGGGCTCGACCGGATTTCCTTTTCCTTTGACGGGTATACACAGGAAACTTATCAAAAAATCCGGGTGGGAGGAAATTTTGAAAAAACTATTGAGAATATAGTACGCTTTTTAGAAATAAAGAAGGCCGCCGGAACTATAACTCCTCAGATTTCCATCGAAGTCATCAACTTTGAGAAAACATCAGGAAAAAATCTCGAACAAGCTAAACAAGAATTTAAAAAACGGTTCCAAGACCTTCCTCTGGACAGCTTTGTTATAAAAGAACTGCATAACTGGGCCGGAGAAATAAAAACGAAACAAAATTCTGATAACTACTCGATCTGCCCATTTCCCTGGAATGCTTTAATAATATGCTGGGACGGTTCAGTCATCCCCTGCACCCAGGATTTTTTTAATCACAATATCATCGGAAATATTAAAGACAATTCAATAAAGGAAATCTGGAATGGTAAAAAAATAACCCTCCTGAGAAAAAAATTAGCCGAACAGAAACTGGATGAATTCAAGACGTGTTCAAATTGTGACCGAGTGTGGCGCAAAGGTTTTCTTGGAGTTCCCAAAGAATATCTCTGGAAATT
>JAUWTR010000361.1 GCA_030614645.1 Candidatus Aminicenantota bacterium | reverse complement strand
TGGTGCTGCATACATATTTTATGAATAACCAGGATCCGCAGACGCCGAGAAAAACGAAGAAGAATGGCGTTAAAAATCTGAACGAGCACAAGCCAGATCAGAATTTCATCTCTTGAGCCCTTTTTCTATTTCCTGTTTGGTTATGCGTAGAACGATCGGTCGGCCGTGGGGGCATAAGGCGGAATTTTCTGTTTTAAACAACTCCTCTACCAGATAAGCCATTTTTTCCAGGGATAAAGACTCCCCAGCTTTGATAGCGGTTTTGCAGGCCATTGTAGCCAGTATTAAGTGTTTTTTTTTCTCGATTTTTTCAAGGCCAACTCCTTCGAGTATACTAAAAAATACAGCCTTTGCTTCTGATTCTTTAAAGATATCCGGGTATTCTTTCAAAGCATAGCTCGTTCCGCCCATAGAATCCACCCGAAAACCGGTCTCTTCCAGTAACTCCCGGTTTTCCTCCAGGCTTACTACCTGAGAGGGAGAAAGCTCAAAAAGCAGAGGAGTAAGGGCCATTTTACACGGCCATTGTTTTCCCCGGTCAATCTGCTGGTATTTTTCAAATAGGACCCGCTCATGAGCATTGTGCTGGTCAATAATAAAGATCCCTTTATCATCTGCCGCTATAATATAAAAATTCAGGTACTGCCCCAGCACATGCGGCCCGGCCTTTTCTTCCTCCTGAACCGGGAAAGGTTTTGCGGAATATACCAGGCTCTCTCCCTTGTGGTATAAAAGTGGAGGCTGCTTCCTTTCCTGGATTCTATATGCCGATTCCTTCCCTTCCTTCTGCTCTGTATAGATTTCTTTAACTCCCAATTCTTTAAGCACAGCATTTCCAATACTTCTATATATAAATTGGAAAATAGAGCGGTTATCACGGAATCTGACTTCAGCCTTAGCTGGGTGGACATTAACATCCACTTCAGTCAGCGGCACTTTCAAAAAGAGGAAAGCTGCTGCAAACTGCCCCTTCTCAAGTAACCCCCTATAAGCCTGATTTAAGGCCGCCTGAAGGGTATTGTCTCTTACCGGCCGGTTGTTTACAAAAAATATCTGAAGTCTTCTGTCCCCGCGGGCTGAAGGAGGTCGAGAGGTAAAGCCTAAAAGACGCAGCTCTTCATCCTGGAAATCCACCTTCACAAGGCCCTCCAGCAATGTACTTCCATGCACCTGGAATATCCTCTCCTTTAAATTCTTAACCGCTGGATAGTCAAAAACCTTTCGCGAACCATGTTTTAAAAAAAACTTAACTTCAGGGTAGGATAAAGCCGCATTCGTCATATATTTTATCACCCGGTTAAGTTCAGCACGTTCTGAACGGAGAAATTTTTTCCGGGCAGGTAAATTGAAAAAAAGGTCCTTTACCTCCAGGCTTGTGCCGCGGGGAAATGCAATATCAGCTTCCTTCAACAGTTCCCCTCCTTCCCGGATTAGAAGAGTTCCTTTTTTTCCCCCTTCCTCTGAAGTCTTAAGCATTACCCGGGAAACCGCGGATATACTGGCCAGTGCTTCGCCTCTAAAACCCAGGGTAGAAATCCGCTGCAGATCATCCTCTCTAGATATCTTGCTGGTAGCATGGCTTTCAAAACACAAGCGGGCATCTTCCCTGCTCATACCACAGCCATTATCAGTGACCTGGATCAGGCCTTTCCCCCCTTTTAAAAGCTCTACCCTGATATCAGCAGCACCGGCATCAAGAGAATTTTCCACCAATTCCTTTACCACAGAAGACGGCCGTTCGATCACCTCACCGGCAGCAATTTTTTGAAACACATTTTTTGACAGCTTCCTTATCTTAGCCATTACCTGTACTATTCATAAAAAATGTCGATATGTATGATACCTTTTTTTAAATCAATATTTTACATTGATTCCTCAGGCATTACAATTGACCACTTCGTTTTCGATGTAATTCGTATTTATAATCGACATTTTTTACCTTTCAGGCGAGCCGATCTTACCGCATCTACTTTGTTGCAGCGGATTCGCGGTGAAACACCACAGCTTCATCCCCTGCGCCTCGTATCTGCGGCAACCTCGACTCGTGCATAATTCAGGTTAAAGAATCTTGCCTAAAACTTCATCTCCAGAGATCTCATCTACCCTGACCTGCACTATCTCTCCTGCCTCAGCAGAGCAGTCAGGGACAAATACTTCGATATAATTCCCTGTCAGCACCCTGGCTGCATTTTTTGCTTTTTTTATTACCACAGCCTCGAGTTTTTTCCCCAAAAATCGCTGCAAAAAAAGCGCTCTTTTTTCTTCTGATAATTCCCTCAACAGCTCAGAACGTTTCTTTTTGACTTTACTGTTTACCTTGGGCCAGCCAGCAGCCGGAGTCCCTGGCCGGGGGGAATAGCTGAAAACATGCAAATAGGTCAAAAGTGATTTTTCCAAGAAGGAATACATATCCCGAAAATCCTCTTCCGTCTCTCCGGGAAATCCTACAATGATATCCGCTCCCAAAGCTGCGCTGGGAGAGCCTGAGTGAAGAAATTCAAGTATCGTACGGTAATCTGCCACGGTTATCTTTCTTCCCATTTGTGAGATAATATTATCTGAGCCATGCTGAAAGGAAAGATGAAAATGAGGTGCTATTTTATGATTCGATACCAGACACTCAAGCAAAGCACTGTCCATAAACCTTGGGTCCAGAGAGCTTAATTTGATCCTTGTTAGGCCCTTCATCTCGCTCACAGCTTCCAGCAGGTTAAGCAGCGAACTTTTTGGCTGCATATCCCGTCCGTAAAGGCACAGATGTATTCCGGTAAGAATGATCT
>JAUWTR010000212.1 GCA_030614645.1 Candidatus Aminicenantota bacterium | reverse complement strand
GTTGATTGAGTAAGTGTAGATATATCAATAGGGCTTGTCTGCACCTTGATGTTTTCCTGGACTTTACTTTCAGGGCCTCTGACTGTAACTTGAGGAGGGAGGACCTCCACTTCAGCTAATAAATATCCTTCCGGGAGGGTTCCTATTAGAGTTGCTTCGACTTCAAGCATGACCTGTTTTGTCCTTTCAAACTTGAGATTAACTTGGCTGGGAGAAATGTCTTTTACTTCAGCTCCTTCCGGGATATTTACCATATTTCTGTTTAAAGAATATAAGCTCTGGGCAACACTGGCGCGTTGTAGATCCAGTATCCCGTATACATTAGCTGACGAGATTTGAGGAATTAGCCGGTTGGGAGCTCTGACAGTTACATTAATAAACTGAGGGGGTCTTTCTATTAATTCCAAGTGAGAAGGAATATTGTGGATTTCCAGACGGACGTTTAGAGTTTTTTCCTGGAAGGTTTTTTCTTCCGGGATGAGAGAAAACCAGAGGATAAGAGCTATAAAAAGAGAAACCAGTTTAAGTATCCAGTTATCAGTTAAGTATGATTTTATTTTTCCATGCATTTTATTTCAGGTAATCAAGCAAATATTCTTTTAATTGTTTTTTATCCAATCCTCTTTCCAGATTTCCCTCGGTTGCAATAGAGATCGTCCCTGTTTCTTCAGATACGATAATAACAGCTGCATCAGTCTCCTGGGAAAGCCCCAAGGCAGCGAGATGGCGGGTTCGGGTTCGGAAATGCTTGCCCAATTTGTATGCTGCCGGCAGGGGTAATAGACAACCTGCAGCTTTAATTTTGTTTTCCTGGATAATAACTGCTCCGTCATGAAGAGGTGAATTTGGATAAAAAAGACTGACTAACAAGTCTTTGGAAAGGACTGCATCTATTTCAGTTCCCCGTTTTGCATAGCTATTCAGAGACACTTCTTTTTCGAACGCTATCAACGCGCCTATTTTATTTGTTGAAAGATATTCTATTGCAAGAAGGATTTCTTCTGATTTTTCGAGCAGGGATTTAAAAGAGGAATGTTTTCTGAACGACCGGGAGCCGATAGAAGTCAGGAATCTGCGTATCTCTCCCTGAAAAAGAATAATAACTGCAATAATCAGATAAGTAATAAAGCTTCTGATAATCCGTTGAGTTACAATAAGGTTTGCCCATTGGGAGACGAGAAAGAGGAGAAGCACTATACCCAATCCGATTGCCATTTGATAAGCTTTGGTGTCTTTGATCAGCCGGAAAAATGAATAGAGGATAAAAGCAACCAGCAGAATATCCAGGAAGTCTCCCAGGGTAAATGCCTTTAAGGCATTGACAATATCAGCTAAAATATTATTAAGCATAACTCCCTTTGTTCATTATTGAGTCGGCTACCTGGACAGCACGTTTTACCGCTGCTACATCATGTATACGCAGGATGTTAGCTCCATGGAGGAGGCTGATAAGGGCGGAAGCAATGGTACCTTCGAGCCGTTCTTGAGCCGGAAGATTAAGAATATTCCCGATGAAGGATTTGCGGGAGGGCCCAACCAGTATTGGTTGCCCGAGTTCTTCGAGAAAATTTAGATTTTTTAACAAACATAGATTGTCTTCCTGTCTTTTGCCGAAGCCTATGCCTGGGTCGATAATTATATTTTCTTTTTTTATTCCCCCTGATACAGCTGCCTTGATTCTTTCCTCTAGGAATAACTTTACTTCATAAAGCAGATTTTCGTAATGGGGATTGTTCTGCATGTTTTTAGGTGTGCCCAGCATATGCATAATTATGACAGGTACTTGTCTTTCAGCGGCAAGAGGTATCATCTCCGGGTCTAAACGAAAGGAACTTATATCATTGATAATATCTGCTCCCGCATCCAGGGCAGCACGGGAGACTTGTGATTTTGTTGAGTCAATTGAAATAAGAGTGTCTGTATGTTTTCTTAGTGCTGATATAACAGGAACAACCCGCCTCGATTCTTCCTCTGCTATTACAGCATCTGAACCTGGACGGGTGCTTTCACCTCCGATATCCAGGATATCAGCACCGTCAGCTATCAGTTTTAATCCTTGTTCGACTGCTTTGTCTTTACTAAGGAATAGGCCCCCGTCTGAAAATGAATCCGGAGTGACATTTAGTACACCCATAATCCAGGTCTGCTGGCCTAAATCATATTCATTGCCATTAACCTGAAGAATAAGTTTATTTTTCACTTTTTTGTTTGGATTGGCTTCCTTTTTGATGATGCTTGTTTTTTAGCGGAGTTGTCTTCTGTTTTTTTTGCATAGGTCTTTTTGATTTTTGGCTTTGGGCTCCTAACAGCTTTTTTCTTGGGAAGCTCTCTGCCGTTGATAAGGGCATCGATATCATCAGAAGAAAGGACTTCTTTTTCAAGGAGAGCCTCTGCTGTTTTTCTCAATTCTAGGCTGTGTTTCTTTAGAAGACGGTCGGATCTTTCATAATTTCTTGTAACTATCTTTTTTACTTCACTATCTATCAGTTCGGCTGTTTTTTCGCTGAAGTTTTTTTGAGTTGTAAGTTCTTTTCCCAAAAAAACCATTTCATTATTATCCCCATATGACAGAGGGCCTAAGTCGGACATGCCGTATTGGCAGACCATGTTGTGGGCAATCTCTGTGGCTTTTTCAAAGTCATTGGCAGCGCCTGTTGTGATTTTATCCAAGGCAATTATTTCAGCTATACGGCCCGCCATAAGTACAGAAAGTTGGGCTTCAAGATGTTTGCTGGAATAAGTATAGCGGTCATCAATGGGAAGCTGTTGAGTAAGCCCCAGAGCCATTCCCCTGGGGATAATAGTGACCTTATGGATAGGATCGGCCTCAGGGATAAGGGCAGCGACTAAAGCGTGACCTGCTTCGTGATAAGCAGTGCTCTTTTTTTCCTCATCACTTATGATCATGCTTTTTCGCTCGACTCCCATAAGGACTTTATCTTTGGATGACTCGAGATCTTTCATGTTTACTTTAGTCTTACTAAAGCGGGCTGCTAGTAGAGCGGCCTCATTTATCAAGTTTGCAAGGTCTGCTCCGGAAAAACCTGGTGTAGAACGCGCTAAGACTTTTAAGTCTACATTTTTATCAAGGGGGATATTCTTTATATGGACTTTTAGGATTTCTTCTCTTCCTTTGACATCGGGCATGTTTACTACAATCCTCCGGTCGAACCTGCCCGGCCTTAAAAGAGCATTATCCAATATATCTGGACGGTTGGTGGCTGCGATCAGGATAATTCCTTCATTGGCATCAAAGCCGTCCATTTCGACCAGGAGTTGATTTAGTGTCTGTTCGCGTTCGTCGTGACCGCCTCCCAGACCGGCTCCCCGATGCCTCCCTACAGCATCAATCTCATCAATAAATATCAAACACGGCGCCTTCTTTTTCCCCTGATCGAACCAGTCCCGTACCCGGGAAGCACCGACTCCAACAACCATTTCCACACAGTCAGAGCCGCTGATAGAAAAGAAAGATACGTCGGCTTCTCCGGCAACTGCACGGGCAAGCAGTGTTTTTCCAGTCCCGGGAGCTCCGACCAGGAGGACACCTTTGGGGATGCGCCCTCCTAATTTTTGGAATCTTTTTGGGTCTTTTAGAAAACCGATGATCTCTCTCAGTTCCTCTTTTGCTTCTTCGACTCCGGCGACATCCTTAAAAGTAACTTTTTTCTGCAGCCCTGAGAAAAGTTTGGCCCGGCTTTTTCCAAAAGAAAGTGCCTTATTACCTCCAGACTGCATCTGGCGCATAAAAAAGACCCAGAAAAGGATAAGCAGGATAATAGGGAACCAGGTAAACAGATAAGAGTACCAAGGGCTGCGCGAGCTGTCCTTGACAGTTATTATGACATTATGTTCTCTAAGAATTTTTACAAAGTCGCTGTATTCTGCTAAAAATACACTTTTAAAGGCATCGCCGCTTGTGAATTTCCCCTCTAGTTGAGATCCTGTGATAGTTACTTCCTGGACATCATTCTTTTCCACTGCTGTCATAAATTGACTGAAGGTGATTTCTTTGTCTGAGGTGCTGGAAGGCTGCCACAGGCTCCAAAGAATAATAATAATTGCCCCGGCTGCGATCCAAAAAAGTCCGTTTTTATATGTTTTCTCTGGTTTTTTCTTTTGTGCCATTAGTAATTCCTTTACTGGCTATAGTTTAACATGTTTCCTTTGATTTGTATAGAAATAAGGCAGAAATAAGATGATTCAGCGAACATTTCAGAACATTTCAGGTATTGACTGTTTGCAGATCTTTTTGTAATATGAATATCCAAGTTGTGGGGCTGTAGTTCAGCTGGGAGAACGCTTGACTGGCAGTCAAG
>JAUWTR010000041.1 GCA_030614645.1 Candidatus Aminicenantota bacterium | reverse complement strand
GGGATTTCCTCGCTGGGGTAAATCCCTGTCTTTCGAAGGGGCTTACCCGTGTCCATGCCTTCCAACTTTAGTAAGCTTAAAAAAAAAGGGGGGGGGCTCCCAGGCACATTTTTATTGAAAAAAATGGCAAAATCTGTTTTAATCCTATAGCAATGTTCCACGTGGAACATTTCACCAGAACTATTCACGAGAATTCGCGAATAGTTCAGACAAAAGTAGATGAATAATGAATAAGATAATCTCTGTGGCCAACCAAAAGGGAGGCGTAGGCAAGACAACCACTGCCATTAATCTTGGCGCTTCCCTGGCAATGAAAAATCAGCGGGTTCTTATTGTCGATTTCGATCCTCAGGGGATGGCAACCACTGGATTAGGCATAAATAAGAAGGAAAACTTCGGGATTTACCCTCCGCTTATGAATGGCAAGTATTTAATGGATTATGTCCTGCCGACAGAGCTGGATAATTTTTATGTGTGCCCCTGTTCTCAGGAATTATCAGGATTTGAAGCAGAGATACATTCCGAGAAAAACCGGGAAACTCGACTGAAGGAAACGCTGAACCGAGTCAGAAATAAATTTAATTTCATCCTTATCGACTGTCCCCCTTCCTTGGGATTCCTGACTATTAATGCCCTGACGTCTGCAGATTCTATCTTGATTCCAGTACAAACAGAATTTTTTTGCATGGAAGGCATGCCAGACCTTTTGAATATTCTCGACGAAGTGAGGGAATATCTCAACCCTTCGCTCATCATAGAAGGGATTATTCTCACTATGTATGATGAGCGGACAAACCTGTCCAAGCAGGTAGCACAAGAAATCCGCCAATGCCTTCACAGTGTTGTCTATAAGGTTATTATTCCAAGAACGGTTAAGCTGGCTGAAGCACCAAGCTTTGGGAAGCCGGCTCTTGTTTATGATATCAAATCCAAAGGAGCGCAATCCTATATAAAATTAGCCGAGGAGTTGCTAAATCGATGAAAAAGAAAGCATTAGGTAAAGGCTTGAAAGCATTTCTTCCAGAAGAATACGGTATTTTAAAGGAAGAAAAATTTATTGAGGTGGATGTTGAAAAATTCAAGCCCAATCCACATCAACCTAGGTCTAACTTTAATCCGGAAACCCTGGAAGAGCTTGCCAGGTCAATAAAAGAGACAGGGATTCTTCAGCCGATCGTGGCCGTGCCTGAAGAGAATTATTACAAGATTATAGTCGGAGAACGCAGATGGCGTGCCGCCCAAAAGGCAGGACTTAAAAAAATTCCGACTCTGATACGGAAGATGACCGAACCACAGCAGCATGAAGCATCGTTGATCGAAAACCTGCAGAGGGAAGATTTAAATCCCATGGATATTGCTGCAGCTTATCAGAAAATGACTTTGGACCTCCATTATACCCAACAAGAAGTCGCTGAAAAAGTGGGAAAAGACCGGGCATCAGTTGCCAATTACCTGCGTTTGCTAAAGCTGCCTAAAGAAATTCAGGAAATGCTGTTACAAAACCAGCTCTCTATGGGACATGCCCGGGCCTTGATCACGATCAAAGAACCGGAGGTTCAGGTTTCCTTTGCCCGTCAAATCATTAAAAAGAACCTTTCGGTACGCAATATCGAGAAAATAATTAGTAAAATCAAGGATAAACCGCAAAAGAAGCAAAAACCAGATCTCGACCCCAACCTGATGGCGCTTCAGGATGATTTCATCAAACTGCTGAGCACAAAAGTGGCTATATCCGGCAGTGCAAAGAAGGGGATCATTAAAATCCATTACTTCTCCCTTGATGAATTGAATCGTATTTATGATAAATTAAAAGGAGTTAAATAATGAAAGAAAAGAAAAGAGAAATCGATGAAACAAATATCACGGGATTCTTTGATAAAAACACCAAAATTAATGGTGAATTGGAATTTAAAGGGTCTTTCAGAATCGACGGCTATTTTCAGGGTAAAATAAATTCTGAATCCATACTGATTGTTGGTAAAAACGGTAAAGTTGAAGCTGATATTAAAGTCGGAAATGTTATTATCAGTGGCGAAACAAAAGGAAATATTCACGCCAAGGAAAAAGTGGAGATCCATTCAAGCGGTCGTGTTTTCGGCAATATTATTTCCCCCAAACTTTCTATCGAAGAAGGTGCTTATCTCGAGGCAAATTGTCAGACAATCGATAACCCCCCAAATCCTATAAAGGAAAGCAAACCATTAGAAAAAGAGGATGAAAAACCTGAGGACGAGATTTGAAACATGCTGTAGGTATTATCCCGGCCCGCTATGGTTCAAAAAGATTTCCGGGGAAACCGCTGGCTGCGATTCTGGGAAAGCCAATGCTCCAGTGGGTATATGAGCGAGCATGCAGCGCCCGTAACCTTTCCCGTGTCATAATAGCAACCGATGATGAAAGAATACTTACAGCTTCTAAGGCCTTTGGAGCAGAAGCGATAAAAACGTCTACTTCCATTGTTTCTGGTACGGAAAGGGCTGCAGAAGTCGCGCGCGATATCGATTCCCAAATAATAATAAATATTCAAGGGGATGAACCCCTTATAAAAGCTGAAATGATCGATTCTCTGGTGGAAGCCTTACAGGATGATTCCCTGCCCATGGCTACCCTGGTTTTGAAAACAAAGGATCTCTATCTTCACAATGATAAAAATATTGTCAAAGTAGTGATCGATGAGCAGGGGTTTGCCCTATATTTTTCCCGCAGTCCGGTTCCTTTTCAAGCCTCGGATTATTTCTGGCAGCATATAGGTATCTATGGCTACCAAAAAACTTTTCTCCTCCGGTTCAGCCGGCTTCCCGCTTCCCGGCTTGAAAAGACGGAGGATCTTGAACAACTTAGAGCGCTAGAAAACGGATTCCGGATTAAAGCAATTGAAACTTCACATTCTACCTTGAGTGTTGATACTCCAGAGGATATAATCAAAGTGGAAAAGAAAATAAAAGAAGGCACTGACTAGATTTATTTTTTAATCTTTTGTTGGAGCAAGCTATGAGCACCTTAGCCAAAGAGATTAAAGTCGGCAAAAACGTTATGATCGGCGGCTGCAACACTTTTTTTCTGATAAGCGGCCCTTGTGTTATAGAAAATGAAGACCATGCCTTTGAGCTGGCTAAAAAAATAAAAATCATCTGCGCAGAGCTTCAAATACCTTTTATATTTAAAGCCTCTTTTGACAAGGCCAACCGCTCCTCCTTAAAATCATATCGTGGACCCGGACTAAAGGAAGGACTGCGCATTTTGGAGCGGATAAAAGAAGAGCTGGATGTGCCGGTAATATCAGATGTGCATGAACCCAGTCAGGTTCAAAAGGCCGCAGAAGTATTGGATATTATCCAGATTCCGGCTTTCCTATGCCGGCAAACGGACTTGCTGTTGGAAGCTGCGCTAAGTAAAAAGCCTGTGAATATTAAAAAGGGGCAGTTTTTATCACCTGAAGAGATGAAAAATGCAGTAGATAAAATCCTCAGCCAGGGGAATGAGGATATTTTACTTACGGAAAGAGGAACCTCTTTCGGCTATAACAACCTGGTTTTTGATGTTCGTTCTATCCCGATCATGAGAGAATGGGGGTTTCCGGTTGTCATTGATGCTTCCCACAGTGTTCAAAAACCGGGGGCAAAAGGAATTTCATCCGGAGGCGAGGCCCATTTTATAACCTACATTGCCAAGGCCGGAATAAGTGTGGGGGCGGACGGTCTCTTTATTGAAACCCACAACAGCCCGGACAAAGCCCTTTCGGACGGACCTAACTCGTTTAATATAAGGGATTTACAAGGAATGCTGACGCGGCTCCTGAAGTTAAAGAAGGCAGTAATATAAACAATAAATTGAGGTATTGCAGCCTGGATTAATTAATAATCAAAGGTTATTCAGTTTGCAGTCGACAGTTGGAAGGAAAGTCGTTATACTAAAATTAGTTTACCTGTATAATTCACAATAAAAAAGGTGATTTTTTAATCATGAAAAAAGACGAGATAATTCAAATCGCAAGAGATGTGCTGAAAATCGAATCCCATGCAGTCCAGGCACTGGTGGAACAAATAGACGAAAACTTCAGCCGTGCTGTCGAACTCTTATCCCAGGCGGAATCCCGGGTTATAGTTACTGGGATAGGGAAATCCGGCTTAGTAGCCCGAAAGATCGCTGCCACTCTCTCAAGCTGCGGATCGCCTGCCATATTCGTCCACCCGGTCGAAGCTGGGCATGGAGACCTCGGAATGATCATGAAAAAAGATATCATGCTGGCCCTCTCCTATAGCGGTGACACCCGCGAGATTGTTGATATATTGGATTTTGTCAAAAGAATCGGGATAAAACTCATTGGTATTACTGGAAATAAAAAATCGAAGTTGGCTAAGTACAGTGACATCACTCTGGAAGTAAAAGTAGAGAGAGAGGCAGACCCGAGCGGAATGATACCTACGTCCAGTTCAACCGCTTTCCTTGCTTTTGGAGATGCACTTGCTATTGCTCTTATGACACAAAAGGGCTTCAGCAAAACGGACTTTGCCTTCTTTCACCCAAAAGGCCAGCTGGGCAAGAAACTGACCAGAATAGAAGGTTTGATGCATAAAGGCAGCCAGATCCCTTCGGTTTCCCGGGATGCTCCTATGCTGGAAGTGCTGGAAGAGATGTCTTCCAAGCATCTGGGGATGACCTGTATTGTCGATGACAAAAACAAGCTTATTGGGATTATTACTGATGGAGATGTAAGGCGCTTGCTGCAAAAATATGGGGAAACTTTGACAAAAAAAACTGCTGAAAATTGTATGACTCCCAATCCTCAATCTATAGACAAAGATGAGTTAGCTACAAAAGGTTTAAATATTATGGAAAAAAGCAAAATAACTTCTCTTATTGTAACAGATAAAGACGATGAAGTATTGGGGATAATCCATCTGCATGACCTATGGCGAACAGAAATGATCTAACTTTAATAACCTAAACAATGAATAACAAAGAACGCGCCCAAAGAATTAAGATGATACTTATGGATGTGGACGGAACTCTGACTGACGGCTTGCTTTTTGTTCTTCCGGACGGCCGGGAAATAAAATCATATCACGTAAGAGACGGCATGGGCATTCTAATGGCACGTTTAGCCGGATTCAAAACCGGGATCATTACTGGCAAAACCTCAGAAGGCCTAAAAATCCGGGCTGAAAAACTCAAGATCACAGAGCTTTACCAGGGGATTATCCAAAAAAAGAAAGTCTTTTTTGAGATCCTTGACAAACACTCTCTTCAAGCTGAGGAGACCGCATATATTGGAGACGACTTAGGGGACTTACCAGTCATAAAGCTGGCGGGGTTTTCTGGAGCTGTAGCTGATGCTCATGCGGAGATCAAGAAACACAGCCACTTGATCTGCCAAACCCCTGGAGGGAAAGGTGCTGTCCGCGAATTTATTGAATTTATCTTTGATTCCCAAAACAAATGGCCGCTAATAGAGAAAAACCTTAACCAGTTGAAAAACAAAGACTTATTCTGACTTATACAATACGATATTGAAGGAGGGTAAATATGGGACTTAATGCGGAAATATTCAGACAGTATGACATAAGAGGGGTTGTTGGTAAGGACTTGACTGAAGAAAAAGTTGAAGTGCTGGGAAAAGGAATAGGAACATACTTGCGCGGCAGGCAGTGTCAGCAGGTTGCAGTAGGGAGAGATTGCCGCATCAGCTCTCCGGCCTTTGCCAAAAGTCTTATCCGCGGTCTTATATCCACGGGATGTGATGTCGTCGATCTGGGAACGATCCCAACTCCCCTGCTGTATTTCAGCATCTATCACAATAATTTAGAATCTGGGGTTATGATAACCGGCTCCCATAATCCCCCGGAATTCAATGGATTCAAGATGATGGCCGGAAAGCAAACCCTTTACGGTGATGATATTCAGGAAATATTCCAGCTGATCAAAAAGCAAAAATTCATTTCAGATAAAGAAGGGAAAGTCACGACCCTAAACATCAATCCTGAATACCATGATTACGTGGTAAATAATATCAAGCTTAAGAAAAAACTCAAAGTTGTAGTAGATGCTGGAAACGGAACCGGCGGAGTAGTAGCCGTGCCGATCTTTAAAGAGCTGGGCTGTGAAGTTGTCGAGCTGTATTGCGAGATGGACGGCAATTTTCCCAACCATCATCCTGACCCCACCCTGCCTGAGGCTCTTGAAGACCTCATTAATAAAGTTGAAGAAACGGGAGCGGACCTGGGATTTGCTTATGACGGAGATAGTGACCGTATCGGAGTCATTGATGATGCCGGCAATATCATATGGGGGGACAAACTGATGATCCTTCTGTCCCGGGATATCATCCCAGCAAATCCAGGGGCGGTAGTAATCTCAGAAGTCAAAGCATCCCAGCTGCTTTATGATGAGATAGAAAAGCTGGGAGGGCGGCCGATTATGTGGAAAACCGGTCATTCCCTGATCAAGAAAAAAATTCAAGAAGAACAAGCTCTGCTGGCCGGAGAAATGAGCGGACATATCTTTTTTGCGGACAGGTTTTTCGGATTTGATGATGCCATTTATTCATCGGCCCGGGTCCTGGAGATCCTTTCCCGCTCAGATAAAAAACTATCCCTGATGCTCTCTGACCTGCCCGAGACCTATGTCACCCCTGAAATCCGATTATACTCTTCCGATGAAGTCAAATTTAAGATCGTTGAAGAAGTCAAGAATACACTATCTCAGAAATACCCAGTAATTGATATCGATGGCGTTCGGGCGATATATCCTTCAGGATGGGCCCTGGTACGCGCCTCAAACACTCAGGGCTCCTTGGTCCTGCGTTTTGAGGCCAAAAGCCAGGAAGAACTCGATTCAATGCGTAAAGAGGTCGAGGGCGCCATTGAAGACGCCATCCGCAAGATAGAAAAGGAAAACTGACATGGATATTTATGCGATAGTAATGGCAGGTGGCAGCGGTACGCGTTTCTGGCCGTTAAGCCGTAAGCAAAAACCCAAACAATTCCTTCCCATCATCAGTGAAAAAAGTATGATCGAAGAAACAGTCAACCGCCTCCTGCCAAAAATACCGAAGACTAATATCTACACTATTGCCGGGGAAAAGCACACGCAGGTCATCAAAAGCCTCCTGCCGGATATTCCTGCAGAAAATTTTTTGATAGAACCGCAAGGCAGAAATACAGCCCCGTCATTGATCCTGGCTACAGCAGTGATTTATTTAAAAAATCCGGCAGCTGTTGTGGCAGCTCTTCCCGCAGATCATCTTATTCAAGATGAAAAATTTTTCCTGGAAAAGATTACATCAGCTGCAGAAGCCGCCCGGAAGCTGAAACATATCATAACTTTTGGAATCCCCCCCAGTTTTCCTTCGACAGGATTCGGTTATATTTGCTTTTCTAACAAAAACCCTTCCCGAGTACAGGGAGAAGATTTCTATCCGGTCCAGGAGTTTAAAGAAAAGCCTGACTATAACAAAGCAAAATCCTTCGTAAAAGCCGGGAATTATTTCTGGAATTCGGGGATGTTTCTATGGCGGGCTGATGTTTTTGCAGAGAAGCTTGAAAAATACGCCCCTGAAATATTTCCCTTCTGGACCCAGATGCTGGAAGCGCTCCGTAATGACGACCAGACACAACTTGCTGACATCTTCGAGAAAATACCGGCCACTTCCATTGATTATGCCCTTATGGAAAAAGCTGAAGGAGTTGCCATGTGTACAGGAAATTTCGGATGGTCCGATGTAGGGGCCTGGTCAGCCCTAGCTGATATCTGGAAACAAGATGAAAACAATAATGTCAGTAGAGGAGAAAATATCCTCCTGGAGGCTGAAAACTGCATCCTGTATAATCCGGGCAAATTAACAGCACTTGTGGGAGTGAAAGATCTAATAGTTGTAGACACAAAAGATGCCCTGCTTATCTGCCGGAAAGATCAAGATCAAAAAGTCAAAACTATTGTCGAAAAACTAAAAAAGATGGATAAAAAAGATCATTTATGAAAAATGTTGAATATTCCCCTCACATAGTCCAAAAGCTCGAAACCATTTACCGCTCCCAAAAAACCCTTCGTCCTCTGCGGGTGAAGCGATACGAGCCGGGACAAATACTTAACTATGACTTAAAAGGTTTAGCCCCTGCAGGAGAAGGGCGGGTTAAATTGGAAATTGATAAATTTGTAGGCGGCGGTTTTGCCGGTCAGGTCTACCGGGTAAAAATTCTTGACATCATGTCTCCTAAAGGACAGATACCGGGGCTTGAACCTGGCAAGTTTTATGCAATGAAGATCCTGATCCCTCCTTCAGGGTTTGCAAGAATTTTTCGTAACTTCATCTATAGCCTCGGTTTTCAGGGGCCTTTTTCTGCCCAAGTAAATCCGGATGCAGCCCGGGCCGGAGCCCTTTGGCAGAGGCTTATCCGCAGAGGAGCAAAAATACGGTTCGGTTCAGAAGAAGCAGTAGTCAATATCCTGGCTACTTTTGTAGATCCTGTTTTGGGCAGTTGCGGCGAGATAAGCGAATGGATCGAAGGGCGGACCTGGCGGTTTGAAGTAGACAATAACCTGGATGCCAGGAGAAAATGGAAAGTCGGGGATGCAGGAGAAAAGCTTAGCTCCCCTGAATACCGCGCCAAAAAAACATTTATGACAACCCTTGTCAAGCT
>JAUWTR010000348.1 GCA_030614645.1 Candidatus Aminicenantota bacterium | reverse complement strand
CACGGCTGTCCCCCACCGGGCAAATCCCGACCCGTCCACACCACGCTCGCCACGAGATTCGCTCGCGGAACCCTGCGCGCGTAGTTCCCGATGGCTTTCTCCGGGATTTACCAGTATCCATCCCGGCACTTTTGCTGGATTATTCACGAGAGTTAAAGCAGAAAATAGTAAATTAGAAATGGATAAAAGCTGTGAAATGTGAATTGTTAACTGTTAAACGTAAACAGTTAAGAGTAATTATTATTTATAAATCTTATGTAATATGCGTAGTTATATCAGGAAATTTTTTGTATGCCCCGCTTTTAAAAATAAATCGGATATTTTCAAATAATATCTCAATTTCTTCATCCCGGGTATAAAAATGAGGCCCTACCCGGATTACATCCGGTACGGATTTATCCCCTTTTCTAAAATCAACTCGAATATTTTTTTGTTCTAAAGCCTGACTGACCTGAAAAGCATGTGGAAGTCCTAACGATACTGCACCGCCCCGCTGATCCGATTTTTCAGAAGAATAAACCTTAAAATCCATTTCACATGCCTTCCTTATGATCTCTTCAGTCTGGTGCTTAGATTTTTCCCTTATTGCCTCAATTCCCACCTTTCTGATAATATCCAACCCCGGTTCAACAGAATATAAACAAGCAACAGGAGGCGTTCCAGACATAAATTTATATGCACCTTGGGAAAAATTGAGATCATTACTGAAATCAAAGGGCAAAGCATGTGCCATCCAACCTGTCAGGGAAGGCTCACACGCAGATGCAAGCTCAGGATCGACATAAAGAAATGCATTACCAGGCCCACCGCACAGCCATTTTAAGCAACCGCCTACATAAAAATCCGCTTTTAATTTTTTAACATCAACCGGAATGACTCCAGGAGCATGGTATCCGTCAATAAGTGAATAGGCACCGACCCTTCGAGCCTGTGAAGTTATAGCTGTTATATCCTGAATAAAGGCAGATTTAAAATACACATGAGACGTAGCAACAAAAAGAGTCCTGTCATCTATATTTTCTATAATTCTTTCAACATCAATACCTGGATCCATACCATTTCCAGGAATAATCTTTACTTCCCATCCGGTAAACTTCGCAATCTTTGACACCGCATAAAGAATAGAAGGGAAATCATATTCCGTCATGATGATTTTGTTGCGCTTGTTTCCTTTTAAGGTAAATTTTGTCGAAAGAGCTGCCCAGTGACACTGGGTGGCATTTGTCAACATAGTGACTTCATTTGGGCCTGCTCCGATAAAAGATGCAAGCTTATCTCCGATCATACGGGAAAGGTCCCACCATTCAGTCTTCCACGCACCTACTCCTTGTCCGGCCCACAATGAGTAAAACCTTTCCAGGCCATCACATACTTTCCGGGGAACAGCCCCCAATGAATTGCTGATCAGGTAAGTGCATTCCTTTAAAACCGGAAACTCTTGCCGGATAGATTCAATCTCGTTTTTTAAATCCTTTTTTTTTTCCTTCACCACTAACACCTAAGTTTATCCAGGCAATCCATTTTTCACATAATATTCAACTCTCTCAACAAACAGGTCAAGCTCTCTTAGAGAAGTATAAATACTGGGGGTTACTCTCATTCCTACGACATTTTCCTTATTTCCATCGGGTGAGGGTATGCCTACAGTAATGTTAAAGATCTTATCTTTGTTAAAAAGAACCTGGCTTAATTTTGTCATATCAATACCATCTATATTATACGTTCCTATTCCGCAGGACTGGTCCGGACTGCAAGAGGTCAGCATATTAAAACCTGGAAGTTTTTCCAATTTTTTTGCCCAGTAATTTCTCAAGTAGCGCAGTCTTTCTTCCTTTCTCTTGGCTCCTATACTGTAATGAAAGTTCAAAGCCTCTCCTATTGCAAGTTTTAAAGCTTCTGGTTGAGTGCCTACATGTTCGAATTTCCGGATATCGTCACTCAAAGGGTCAGGTGCGGGAAATAACGGCCATATTTTCCGTATCTTTTCTTTTTTTACATAAAGGAAACCTGTGCCAATGGGAGCCATCATCCATTTATGTAAATTTGCGCCATAGATGTCACAATCCAGGTCTTTTTGCTCAAAAACAAAATGACCGTAAGCATGAGCACCGTCGATCACTACCTCAATTCCACGCTTGCGTGCCATTCGGCAGATCTCCCTAACAGGAAAGATCTGGCCTGATAAATTGGTGATATGACAGATCAGGATAATTTTTGTCTTAGAAGTTACATTTTTCTCAAAGAGTTTAGCAAGATCATTAATATCTTTCGGGGGGTAGGGAAAAGAAAAGGTTTTTACCTTAACTCCTTCTCTTTTTCCTCTTTGAAAAAGTGCATTTTTCATAGACGGATAATCATGTGTAGTAGTAAGTACTTCATCTCCTGATTTAAGCTCCAATCCTAGAAGAGCAATCTGTAATGATTCGGTAACATTCCGTGTAATTGCTATTTCCTCAGGGGAGCATCCAAAACTGTCAGCAATTTTTTTACGTATAAGCTCTTTTCTTGGACGTAAGTACCTCCAGGAATTAAGTACGGGGGCCCCATTTGAAAAATCCATATAGCGTTTGACCGCATCTATCACAATTGTTGGAGCAGGATGTACTCCCCCATTATTCAGATTGATTATACTGCGGTCAATATTAAATGCCTGCTTTACATATAACCAAAAACTTTCATCCCTGGCTGCTGCAGCTGGAGAAATCTTTTCCATTTCTTTGGTTATTTTCTTAAGTCCGGCCTTAGCGTCAGGGGCGGATATACCAAAAATTCCCAAGCTTCCGACTCCAAGACCAAGTCCCTTGATAAACTCCCTGCGGTTTGAGATCATCTCTTCCTCCTATCTTATTAACCTGACCTATTCATAAAAAAGTGGCGATGTTTTTATTATTATTTTCT
>JAUWTR010000182.1 GCA_030614645.1 Candidatus Aminicenantota bacterium | reverse complement strand
CCTCGATAGGGGTAAAATCATCAAACCGGTGAATAAAATAGATGTCGATCCTGTCCGTCTGCAGCCTTTTCAGGCTGGCTTCAACAGCATTGCGGATATGATACCGCGAGGCTCCCCTGGCATTTACATCCTCCCCCATAGGAAAATAAACCTTGGAAGTGATGACTATTTCTTCCCGGCAGTCTTTTATCAGCTTTCCCAAAATCTCTTCAGCCAGGCCATGCTGATAGACATCAGCGCAATCAAAAAAATTGATCCCTTTATCCAGGCAGAAATTAAACATTTCCCCTGCAGTCTTTTCATCAGCATCTCCTCCGAAAGACATCGTCCCAAAACATAACTGCGAAACCTTAACTCCTGTCTTGCCTAAAAAAATATATTCCATTTTACTTTTTCCTTGAGATAGAATGGATCTTTACTTGGGATTAAAGCCAATCCGGTCAAAAGGATTAACGACACTGGTAGTAATATTCCTTAAATGTGAGTTAATCCGTTTTAACTGCCGCGAATATAAGGAGAGCGCAACTGCATCGCCGGCAGAAATATTTTTATCTTCCTCTTTGACTAATGCTTCCAGGCAATCATCACAGGCTTGATTGACCCAGCTGTATTTATCCAGAAGCTCTAATGCCAGCTCTTTATCTCCGGCTTCAATGCATTTTTTAGTCTGAATTAAATTATCTTCTACTGTCTTTTCCAACCGACTAATATCCTTTTCAAACTTGCCGCCATGTAATTTTCCCGGATGAACCAATGCCAACTCGACCATATTTTTGGTATAATCACCGATACGTTCTATATCAATAATAATACTTATCAAACCCAGGCCGGAAGGTAATTTTTCCGGGCCGGTTACAACCAGGTGGTTAAAAACATTTCGGCGCACTTCCCGTTCATAGCTGTTTATTTCCAGATCTCTGCCTTTAATATCAATATCAATTTCATTATCTTCTCTCTGCCGCAGCGACTCTCGAGCTTTTAAAAACATCTCCCGCGTCAGCTCCAGCATTAAGAAAGAACGGTGATATGCCTGGTCCATAAGATCATCTTTTTTAAAAATTGCCATCCATTTTTTAAACATTAGCAATTCTCCTTATCTTGAAAAGTATATCAATATTATGGGAATCAGAAAAAACACAATAATAATATATAAAACCGGAATAAATTTTTTCCGGGCTGAAAACCGAGCGAATATTTCCGCTGCTCTTATGGGAACAAATTTAAAAGGCCACCAGATCACAATTCCAGTTAGATTAAACAGCAGATGAGAAAAAGCTACAACAATCGCCGCCAGATTCCCGGTTACCAGAGCTGCCAGTATGGCAGTCACTGTTGTTCCGATATTCGCTCCCATAGTATAAGGGAATATCTGGGTAATAGTCAAAATCCCGGCCCCTGCCATAGGAACTGCCAGTGAAGTCGTAATAGAACTGCTCTGAACCATCGCTGTAAGCAAAAGCCCGACTAGAAGCGCCCGAAAAGCCGTTTTAAACAAATACCGGTCAAACCAAGCTTCAGCTTTATTTACAACTAATATTTTCAAAGACTTCACCATCCGGGTCAAAGCCAAGAGGAGACAAACCAGAGATAATATTAACAGAACCCAGGGATAATCGCCCACAATACTCCTTGCTGCTCCTACAACCGGCTTGGTCAATGCTTTAACCGGGCTGAGAAACTCAAGCCCGCCGATATTCTGAAACCTTTCGCCCAGGAAAGTCGCAATACGCCCGAGGAAATTAGTATAATACTGTAAAGGAAATATAACGATCACAGCCAGCACATTAAAAAAATCATGAACAATTGCGGCTGACAAAGCCCTCTCAAATTCAGCACTACGCCTAACCTGAGTCATTGAAACAAGCAGGTTTGTAACCGAAGTGCCGATATTTGCACCCATAACAATCGGAATAGCATTGGCCACATTCAGAGCACCCCCAGCTACCAAACCGACTACGATCGAAGTAGTGGAGGAGGAGGATTGGATAATAGAAGTTGCCAGAATCCCGATAAATAATCCCACCAGCGGATTGCTTGTGGTCTTTATCAATGACTCCGCCATCCCTTTTCCGAACATCTTTAGGGAAGTTCCCATCAACTCAAGGCTGAAAAGGAATAAATATATAAAGGCCAATAGGAAAAGGATATTGAAAATTACAATATGCCGATTGTAAAATTTCTTGAGAGTTTTCATTTTTTTTAGCAGATCAGGGAGAAGATCATTAGGTTTCGCCTAAAAAAAATATATATCACAGGAGGGAATCTCTGTCAAAATATTTCAGTCCAGGTTAGTAAAAAAGAATTTTGTTTGATAGTAGCCCCTCCGATTCGTTTTTTTTCTCATCATCTTTTATATGAAATATAAGGAAGGTTCTCTTTTAACATGCGAAAGATGATAGTCAACATGCACCAGGCTGTAGCAACCTGTGCAGGGTGTTGATTAGCGCATTTTCATTGGACAGAAAGGAGAGTTTATTGTATAAAAATATTGGTATGGCAACAATATCACACGAATTAGACCAGATAGCAATTTCTGTTAAATCCCATATGCTGCTAAAGCAGCTGCTTAAGGAAAATCCGAACCTGGAAGAAATAATGCGCAATGCCCGGAATGAGACAGAGGCACTTGTTGGGATCAGAAATTGGGTTTCAGAGGAATTAATAAAAAATACAGATGCTTATAAATTCTACAAAAGAGAAGTCAACGGCCCGGAAGCATTTAAAAAACTTACATGGAAAGATTGTGCATCCATACGTATCCTTGATTACATTGACAATGCAGGACGGGAATTCGACGATCTAAATTTAAGAGGAGAAAAAGCTGTCAGTAATCCGATTAAACTGATCTGGCTGGCAGCAACTTATGGAACCGGTGGGGCAAAACCCTATTTTTTTAAAGATATGCTTCAGCTCTTCAGGCAGTTCTCAGGAGAATGCACCCGAGAATTCCCATCAGTGGAAAAAGTGGAAGAATGGATGTCAAGATGGTGTTCAGGTCTTGATCCGAGGATCATTAAATTAAGAGAAGAAAACCGGGAACGAATATTAAAAATTCTAATTAAAAAAATTGATTCAGGAGAAATTAAGGATTCAAAATTTTGTTTTGAAAAAGGAATGTCACAGGAACAAAAATACCTGAGAGCGCTTAAATGGTGGAAAGATAAACTTTTTCATTTAAGGTTTGCTGTCAGATCACCTGACTTGCTGAATGAATTATTAGGAAATTCTCTCGACCCCGACACTATGAAATTACTTTATGAAGCTGAAAAAAAGGGCATCCCGTTTTTTGTTAATCCTTATTATCTTTCACTTCTTCATGTTCGGGTCCCATATTTTGCCATAGGCGTTGATCTGGCTATCAGGCATTACGTGGTTTATAGTAAACAGCTCATCGATGAATTTAATTATATTACGGCATGGGAAAAGGAAGATGAAGTTAAACCCGGAAAGCCAAATGCTGCCGGCTGGATATTGCCTTCATCCTATAACATCCACCGGCGCTATCCCGAAGTGGCCATTTTAATACCTGACACAATGGGAAGAGCCTGCGGGGGACTATGTGCATCATGCCAGCGGATGTTTGAGTTTCAGAGAGGGAATCTGAATTTTAATCTTCACAAACTTAAGCCTCATCAAACTTGGGATTCTAAACTGAGGGAATTGCTTGATTATTTTGAAAATGATTCTCAGCTTCGGGACATTTTAATTACCGGGGGTGATGCCCTGATGAGCTCAGATAAATCATTGGAAAAAATCCTTAACGCTGTTTATGAAATGGCAGTCAGAAAAAAGAAAGCCAATGAAAAACGTAAGAATAAGGAAAAATATGCCGAAATCCTGAGAGTCAGGTTGGGGACAAGACTTCCTGTATATCTTCCGCAACGCATTACACCCGGATTGGTAAAAATATTAAAAGAATTTAAAAGAAAAGCCGCCGGGATTGGGATAAAGCAATTCATAATACAAACTCATTTTGAGTCACCAATGGAAGTAACTCCTGAAGCCCGCGATGCAACTAAGCAGTTGATTTCTGCCGGCTGGATTGTTACCAACCAACTTGTGTTTTCTACTGCTGCTTCACGCCGGGGACATTCCGCAAAACTTAGAAAAGTGATGAATGATATAGGAATATTAAATTACTACACTTTCAGCGTGAAGGGATATATGGAAAATTATTTCAATTTCGCCACAAATGAAAGAGCTGTCCAGGAACAAATGGAAGAAAAAATATTTGGAAATGTTCCAGAAAAATATCATGATAAGCTGAGCCAATTGCCAAACGAACCCGAGTTGCTTTCAGAAAATATTCTCGAAATAAGAAAAGCAGCTGACCGCCCCTTCCTGGCAACTGATAGAAATGTATTGAATCTGCCCGGTGTTGGAAAAAGCCTTACTTTTAGAACAATTGGAATTACCCGTTATGGCAGAAGAATTCTGGAATTTGACCATGATCCCACAAGAACACACAGCCCTATCATTAAGAAGATGGGGAAGGTAATTATCATTGAATCAAAATCAATAGGAGAGTACCTGGCCCAGCTGGAAGATATGGGAGAAGATATTACTGATTATGAAAGCATCTGGGGCTACTCAATAGGAGAAACAGAACCGAGGATGCCTCTGTACGAATATCCGGATTACGAATTTAAAATAACAAAAGAATATACTAACCTGGAATTGTAATCCCTCACCTCCTCCCTTAAAAGGCTAAAATTCAAAAATAAAACGGCTATTTTTTCTTGATCGGGTAAGGAGGAATAGGCGGCAGGGTTTTTTCTTTGGTTTTCAGCTCTTCCAGAATGACTTCT
>JAUWTR010000222.1 GCA_030614645.1 Candidatus Aminicenantota bacterium | reverse complement strand
GGACTGCCCAACTTGCCGAGCTCGAATCAGAAAATCAGAATTTCACAAAATGCTGCCTATTCCGGGATTATGGTAACTTTAATTGGTTCTATGGATTTTATCTCCACCCAGACAATAAGGTCATTTCCCTTAAGGTTCTTAACATGCCCACAGGTAAAATCTATTCCCGGCTGTAATTGTTTTCCATCTAGAGTAAGGACAGCATCTTTCCCTCCCCAACCCTTGACTACAAGGCAAAAGTTGGAGACAGGATTATCCTTGTCTGCTTCAATCTCAAGTATAAGCTGGGAAGCTATGCCACTATTGGGACACAACAATATATAAGCCCGCTGGGAAAGATCATAACCTCTGTTTTTATAATCTCCAGAAATGACTTTAAGCTTCGGAGCCTGCACCCATGACTTTGCCAGCAAGGCCAGCTCTTCCATAGATCTCTCCCCCATTCCATAGAGAGAGTTGACCCAGTTTCTTCCCTCCTGGCCTTTATGTTCGAGCGGATCTGTTATGGGAAAGCCGAGAAAGCTTGAAGCCCTGTCCGGCATTTTACTGGTCCTTCCATCTGAGGGCAGCTGTCCCACCGGCCAATGGCTGCAGGAGCCTGGCCTGGAAAGAGAGTTTATATTCATGTCCTTTAGATAATGCATCTTTCCACCGGGTTCAAAAATAATAAAGGGCTTGTTCTTTGCTTTAAGATTATGGCGCTGGATCAGGGGATCTTTTGGAATGAATTTTGTAGTCTTTTTGGGGGGATCCTTAATATAATTAAAAACCTGAGTCTCCCCTTTTAAATTAGCGATAGTAACATAATCCTCATGGATAACATCTCCCTGCACCTGGCCGGGGCCGGTAAAAGGAATCGATTCCTGAAACTGGTGAGGCTGCCCCAAAGAATCCCTCTGCCACATGACCTTGCGGATCCCTGTCTGGTCGGGATAGAAATAATAATACTCATCTACCCAGCAGGCCCAGCCTGTTCTTTTATCACTGCGCCAGAGATGGTTGCGGGAGCTGACAGGAGCATAACGCCAGTGAACGACCACCCGGGCAGGAGTGTTTTCCAGGATTCTTACATGGGAGTACTTGCATTGAGAGTCCTGCATGTGTTCAAAACAACCTTCAATGTTATCCCAAGCTTCCACACTCTGGTCAGCCATCCAGTGTTTGTTCTCTGTTACCCATGCCGGATAAAATCGTGTTCCCCTCAAAAAAACGACCCTGACCGGTGAATCATCAAACTGGACCACAACATCCGGATGGTCACTGACCCTCCACATATCATCCCACTCCCAGTAGTATTGAAGGCGGGTATAATAAGCACCGAACCGGCCTGGGCCAGGAGGGCCGGAAGGCAGCACCCGGGGAGAAATATCAGGAGACGATAAAGGTACTTTACAGGCATACATCTGTTCTATCTTTCCTGGATCAAGGGCTCGGTCATAGAGTTTTACTTCATCCAAGATTGCATCCAGGGAAAACCAGTCAGCAAGTGTACCAAATTCCCGGTGAATAAAGGCAGGTTTCTTTTTTGTCTGAATAGAGCCAATCAGAAGATCCACTTCTTTTGCCTCTGATATCTTCCCTTTAAATGTTAACCTTCCTACTTCTTTCCCATTGATAAAAATTTTAAGCCCGGATGTGCTGTTATAGGTACCAACAATGTGAGCCCATTTTTTCCAGGCTATTTTTTCCTCTGTAAGACACTCTTTCCACACTCCCCCAGCAAAAACACCCAACCGCAGTTCACCTTGCGGCCCGAGCTCAAAGGCATAGCCGGCCTTTTTTCCCTGCTGCCGGGAGACTACCGGGCACCAATTCCAGGGAAAAGCA
Source organism: Candidatus Aminicenantota bacterium (assembly GCA_030614645.1). Taxonomy (GTDB): domain Bacteria; phylum Acidobacteriota; class Aminicenantia; order Aminicenantales; family Aminicenantaceae; genus JAUVXM01. The sequence goes on along the minus strand of JAUWTR010000222.1, from coordinate 2,335 downwards.
GCCACTGCAACCCAGGCTTCGATGGTAAATGCTTCTGAAAGCTCAGGTGCATTGGCAACAGGACGTCTTATATAAGAAGTATACCCATCCAGCTTGACTGCTGAACCTGAAACTCCCTCAACATAGCGATAGTTGCCTTTTATATTGTCATCTTCCCTGGCATCAAATTTCCACCAGGCCACAGGAGTCGGCTCCTCAGAGAAAACAAGAGATGCCGGACTTAAGAAAAGCAGGATAATAATCACAGTAAGACACAGCTTTTTTATCAATTTCATTGTATTTTCCTTCGCTCCTTCTTAACCCTAGGCTTCTAACCTGGATTATTCACGAGTCGAGGTTAGCTTACCTTCTTACCGGATATTTACTGGGTTCCGGAAGAGGTTTACGTGGAAGCATTTTTTCCCGCATAGCTGTGTGATATACAAAACTTGCCATAATAACAGCTGCCTGGATCAGGTCTTCCGGGATAAGGTGGTCATACACATCCATATTTGTATGATGAATTTTTGTTCCATAGTCCAGCGGGTCCTGGATAAACTGGAAGCTGGGAAGTCCGACAAGATCCAGAGCCCCATGATCCGACCCCATAGATGAGCGGTTGACTACCTGGGTCACTCCCAGGTCATAAAAAGGTTTCATCCATGCTTCAAAGATCGGCCTGATCTGGATGTTCTGCTGCATCTTTATACCGCGTATCTTACCTCCGCCATTGTCAAAATTGAAATAAGCGGAAAGTTTGGCATGTTCCGGTTTCAGCTTCATGGTCTCAACATCGCCAAAATGATTTGCTACATAATTTTTCGAACCTATCCAGCCCTTTTCTTCCGCACTCCAAAGCACAACCCGGATGGTACGCCGCGGTTTGACCTCGAGTTTTTTCAAGATCCCCACCGCTTCCATACACACAGCACAGCCGGCTGCATTGTCAGCAGCGCCAGTGCCGGGACTCCACGAATCTATATGGCCCCCTAACATAACCAGCTCGTCTTTTTTATCAGTCCCCTCGATCTCAGCTACAACATTGTATCCTTTAAGGTCATCATCATAAAACTCATTCCTGACTTCGACCTCTACTTTACAGGGCTCATTGTATTCTTCGATAATTCTGTAAATGCGGTTGTAATGTTCAGCAGCCAGAATGATCTCAGGAAGAGGCCGAGGGTGATCGGGGAACCTGGCTGACCTTATGCCAGAGGCATGAACTGTCCCATAATCACGCCCTCTGGTGCTGCTGGGCATAACCAAAACTCCTACTTCTTCTGAACGGAAAAAATCCTCCCGCTCATCCAAAAAACCCCTCACATAATCTGTATATGGTCCCTGTTCATCCGGGATCTGGTAATCATCCATTTTGTCCAGAGATTCCTTGTCATAACGCCTGGCATCGGGAGAAAACCAGGTCGGAATCTTACGCGGAGGAACATAAAGGACGATCTTCCCTTTTAACTTTCCTCGGTATTTCTCAAAATCCTCTGTTGACTTTAGAGCAACATAGACCGGCTGTCCGGATATCTTTCCCTTTGTACTAGAGCCCCATTCTACAGATATTGCTATTAAAGGAGCATAATGGGGTTTCATAAGATGAGCCGATACATATCTTGGAGCCCAGCCGATCCCAAAATTTTCATACGGTTCAAGATTTACATTGGTCAATCCCCATTCTTTAAATTTTTTTGCTGTCCATTTATTAGCTCTGTCTATTTCCGGCGAACCGGTTGGCCTTGGTCCTATCACATCAGATAGAAATCCAGCGATCTTCATGACCTGAGAATGTTTGATCCCTTCATGTCTGATCTTTGCGACAATTTCAAGATCAGCCTTGTCTTTAGCATAGATAGATGCCGAAAACGTTATGGCTATTACCAATACCGCAATCAAGAAACGTCTTAATCTCATTACTCCTCCTATATGGATGCTAGTACCCTTAAAATTAATAACCCAGCTCTTCATACACAGCTTTAGAGATCTGATAGTCCTGCACTGCTACTCCGGTTAGGTCAGCCACTGTGATCTGGTCATCCGATTCCCGCTGCAGCTTTTTATTCATGATCACATTTCCCAACTCAACAGGCTTCTCTGCTTTTATAACTCCAGCTTCTAAGGCCTTGAATATCTCCCCCCGTAGTTTACACTGGCTCAAACTGTCTGCTACCACAATGTCGGCTTTTTGCAGAATATCTGACTCAAGCTCCTGCTTTGCCGAAGTATCAGAGCCCATTGCAGTTATATGAGTCCCTTTAAGCAAAAGTTCTGAGCGCACAAGCGGTTTCTTGGAAGGTGTGGCTGTTACAATAAAATTACAGCTTGAAGTTATATCATCCGCTTCCAATGTGGT
>JAUWTR010000023.1 GCA_030614645.1 Candidatus Aminicenantota bacterium | reverse complement strand
CTAAATTGTTTAACAGGAACAATACTCCCACAATAATAAAGATCGCTCCGCTGAAACCATGCCGTGTTTCAGGGGGCTTGGAAATATGGCTTAAGCCGATCAATATGAGTGCGACAGGCCAGAAATCCCACATGTCTACACCGATGGCAACGCCCATATTTTCAAGCAGAAAAAGAATACCGGCACAAATGACAACCAATCCGATGATCATTTTTAAATCAAGGCTAATGCTTGCTTTTTTTTCCATTTTTTCCTCCAATGGTTAAATTTCTACTTCAATATAAGCAGTTCAGGGGGATATTGGTATAAGTATTCGGTAAATGACCTTTAACTCTCGGTAGATAACAGAAAATTGGCGGCAGTGTTTCATCTTAGAATGAGTTTTTCGTAATCAGCTTTATTCACAAAGGCTTCAATAAGCACTGGACCTTCAGCAGCAAAGGCTTTTTTTAAGGCTAATTGATATTCTTCTGTAGTTGTAGCAGTCAGTACAGGAACACCGAATAAATTTTCGGTTGATACATAGCTCTCTCCAAATAATTTGGTGCCGTAACTTTTAAAGTTCTTACGTTCTTGTTTTATGCGGATAAGAGATAGTTCTTTATCCGTCTTAAGCACAAATACTACTTTTGTACCAAGGCGTTTGGCAGTTGCCAGTTCGCCTGCCATCATTAAGAAGCCGCCGTCTCCTGTTATACAGGTCACTTCCCGCTCGGGCAGACTTAGTTTTGCGGCAATAGCTGCGGGAATACCGAATCCCATAGAAGAACAGCCATTAGTCATAAGCTGGCGCTCTGGAGAAAATGCCTTCCAGGCCTGGCCTATTAGGTGGAGGTGAGCCCCCACATCACAGGTCATGATACCGTCTGGAGGAAGCATCTCCCTCAGGCCGGCCAGGACTGTTCGCGCCTCAAATTTCCCTTTCTCAGGGGAAAGATCAGCAAACATTTTATACCGCCTTTGGGCCAGAGCTTTAATATCCCAGTCTTTTTTAGCAGGATCAAGCCCAACCAAACGCTCCAGCGCCGGTTTTAAATCACCTATTACTTCACAAGCTAGGGTGCATTGGTTTTTGTCTAAGTCAGCGGGTATGGTGTCAATATGCATTAAAGGAATGCTGTGTATCCAGTCTTCATAGTTAAGTTCTACCGGGTCGTATCCGATCCCCACTATTAGGTCTGCCTGCTGTATGGTCTGGTCGATCCGGTCTGAAAGTGCATGAGAAAGAACTCCGGCATAGAGGGGGTGGTCTTCCGGGACCATTCCTTTGGCCATGGGAGTCTGTACGACCGGGACCTTAAATTTATCTAGGATCTTTAATATTAAAGGCCTGACCCGGGAGCGGATAGAGGTTATCCCCAGCGCAATAAGGGGTTTGCTCGCCTTATGAAAGATGGCCTCCATTTTATCCAGGGATTTATTGTCAGGTGCAGGTATCTGTTTTGTTGGCAGGGGCTTTACTTTTTCGGGTTTTGCTTTTTCTGCCCCTATACCTTGGGGAAGGCCGATATATACCGGTCCCGGGACTTCAGAAATTGCCGCCTGAAAAGCTTTGTAGAGCGTTTCCTCTACCTGGTCTGGTTTCAAGCGTGTTTGCCATTTTGTTATCGGTGTAAAAAAGCTCTGTTGGTCTATATTCATCTGAGTGATACGGTTGAGCATGTTATCAGATTTTTCATCTGAAAATGCAATCATGGGTGAACGGTCAAGATATCCGCAGCAAACACCTGTGCTTTGATTACAGGCACCGGGGCCATAAGTTCCAAAACAGGCTGCTACTTTTCCGGTCAAGCGCCAGCAAACATCAGCCATAAATCCTCCCGAGGATTCATTGCTGACCAGGATAAATTCTATTCCTTCGGTTCGGCTGATCGCTTCCAAATAATCAATCCAGTTACCGCTTGGAACTCCAAATACATAGCGAACGCCTAATTCTTTTAGGGTTTGGGCCACCTTTTCTGCTACATTCATTGACCTTCTCCTTCTTTTATTTACCGCCCACTTATTGTTTATTTCGACATTTATTATGAATAGTTCAGGCTAATAGCTTATAGCAAAGAGCTATGACTTGGCAAATAGGGAAATGATAATTCTAGAGGCAAGGATTGTTTACACAGGGAATCCATGATATTATTACTACAAATGGAAATATCTGTTGTTGTCATTGCCTTTAATGAAGAGGATAGGCTGGCAAATGCTTTAAAAAGTGTTAAAGATATTGCTGCAGAAATCATTGTTGTTGATAGTTACAGCCAGGATAATACGGTTGAAGTAGCTAAACAATTTACAAATAAAGTATTCCGGCGTAAATGGACGAACTATTCTGACCAGAAAAATTTTGCCAATTCTAAAGCCTCTTGCCCCTGGATCCTATCTCTGGATGCAGATGAGTGCCTTTCACCGCAACTTCAGGAAGCAATCCTCAAGTTGAAGGATGAAGAGCCTGATGTTTCCGCTTTTTCTATACCGCGCAAAGTTTTGTACCTGGGAAAATGGATACGTCATTCCGGGTGGTATCCGGACAGGAAACTCCGCCTTTTTCGCAAAGAGAAAGCCTTATGGGAAGGGGAGTATGTGCATGAAAGACTTGTGTATGATGGCCGGATTTTAAAGCTTAAGGGAGATATTCACCACTTTACTTATCGGAGTATAAGTGACCATCTGGAGAGAATAAATATTTTTTCGAGCCTGGGTGCAAAAAAATTGTATGCAGAGAAAAAAAAATGTGGTTGGTTTCATTTAGTGTATCTGCCCTCTTTACGCTTTCTAAAGTCCTTTTTCTGGAAAGCGGGATTCCTGGATGGATACTCAGGTTTTGTCATTTCGGTTCTGCACGGCTATGCTGTTTTTGCCCGGTATGTTAAGCTGCGGGAGATCTGGAAAAAAGGAGAGAGGATTGAGCCTTTTCCAACTTGATGCCGGAAAGGAATGGAGAGGAGGCCAGAGGCAGTCATATTTTTTAGCCAAAGAGCTAAAACGCCAGGGATATCCTTTCTACTTTTACATCCAGCCCGGCAATCCGCTCTATGAGAAAGCTTTACTGGCGGATCTCCCGGTAAAAGCTGTAAAAATTCGCAGCGAAGTAGACCCGCTTGCAGTCCTGCGTCTGAGTGCGGCTATGAAGCGCAGAAAATGCAGGTTGGTTCATTTTCATGATGCCCATTCATTAGCGGTCGGTTCCGCTGCTGCCTCTGTTGCCAAGGTTCCTTTAAAAGTTATATCCCAGCGGATTGATTTTCCTCTGAAAAAAAATTATTTGTCGCGGAAAAAATATACAAAAAACATTGATTTGATAATCGCTATATCCCAGGGAGTAAAAAAAGTATTGGTCAAAGGGGGGATAAATTCCCGGAAAATCAAAGTCATACCTGACGGGATTGATTATTCTCCTTTTGAAGAAGCCGCATCCATAGATTATTTACGCAAGGAATTATCTTTTGAACGGGAGGATTTTTTAGTTGGTATTGTTGCTCATCTGGCCGACCACAAGGGCCATGAGTATTTGATCGAAGCTACTAGGATCCTCAAACAGAAAGCCCCCCGGATTAAAATGATTATAGTTGGAGACGGTCCTTTACAGCTGAAACTGAGCAAAAAAGTCAAAGAGATCAGAGTTGAAGATATGGTCTTTTTTCTTGGTTTTAGAGAGGATATTCCCCAGATCTTATCATCTCTGGATCTTTTTGTGCTTTCTTCCAAAATTGAAGGAATGGGGACCAGTATAATGGATGCTATGGCCAGTAGTCTGCCGGTAGTTGCTACCCGGGTAGGCGGTATCCCAGAGGTTGTTGTAGATGGAGAGACGGGGCTGTTAGTGCCGCCTAAAAATCCAGAAGCTCTGGCAGAAGCTATTTTGCGGATCTATAATAACAGAGAACTGGCAGAACAACTGGGGCAGAAGGGACATGAAGTCGTGCATGCAAAGTTGTCAGCTGAAGCAATGGCTGCAAAGATCATCAAAGAGTATGATCGCCTCGCAAAAAAGAAGGGAATCTCTTTTTTATGAAGATCGAGAAGATAGAACTTTCGATTCTGGAGTTACCTTACGTCCATTTTTTTGAAACCAGTTTCGGGAGGGAGCATAGCAGCACTTTTATTCTAATTAAAGTGTTTTCAGAGGGGATTTCCGGGTATGGGGAAGTAGTGGCGGAAAAGCTGCCCCTGTACAGCTATGAGACTACCTCAACCGCCTGGCTGGTTTTAAAAGAACTTCTCCTCCCGATGGTGTTTGAAAAAGGAATAATTGAGCCTGATGACTTTTATAAACAAACACAAAAATTCAAGGGACATCTTATGGCAAAAGCCGGGCTGGAGCTGGCCCTGTGGGACCTTAAAGCAAAAAGAGACGGCCTTCCTCTCTCTAAGCTTTACGGAGGCACAAGAAAAGAGGTTTCCTCCGGAGTAAGTGTGGGGATCCAGGATACGATCCCGCAGCTGCTGGATAGGATCGATTCTTTCTTAAAGGAAGGATACAGAAGGATCAAAGTCAAGATAAAACCCGGCTGGGATATTAAGGCCTGCCGGGAGATCAGGAAAAAGCATCCCGACCTGACCCTGCAAGCGGATGCCAATGCCGCCTATAAGATCGATGATATCGAACTTCTGAAAAAATTGGATGAGTTCGATCTTTTAATGCTAGAGCAGCCTTTTAGCGGCGATGACCTCTGGGACCACAGCCGTCTCCAGAAGGAAATAAAGACTGATATATGCTTGGATGAAAGTGCTGTGTCTGCCGCAAAGGTTAGAAAAGCATATGAGATGCAAAGCTGTCGCATTATCAATATTAAAGTCGGCCGGGTGGGAGGCATTATAGAGGCCAGAAAGATCCACGATTTTTGCCAGGCCAAAGGTATGCCGGTCTGGTGTGGGGGTATGCTTGAGACCGGGATCGGCAGGGCGCATAATATCCACCTTGCCTCTTTGCCTAATTTTAAACTATCAAATGATATTTCCGCCAGTAAAAGGTATTTTACTCAAGACCTTATTGAACCGGCAGTAGAACTCACAGAGCGAGGTACAATCACAGTTCCGACCGGGCCGGGCATAGGAGTTTTTCCGGTTGAGGAGCGCATTAAGAAAGCAGCCCTTAAACAAGAAACTTTTCCTTAAAAATATGAATTAAGGAATGAACATCTGCCGGCCTTTCTATTATTTGATAATAAACAGCTTTGTCTGGCGGCCGTCGATTAATTTACAGCCGTATTTTTTTGTATAAACGCCGCCTTCTTCAAGTCCCATGCGGACTGATTGGCCATCCCACTCAGGTACTTCATAGATGTTGTTCATTTCAATGGCATAACAGGTATTGTAATAAAGCGGGTAGTCTCCCCGTACAGGTACACCGTCCTGTCGATTCCAGAGGCCCACAATAAATCCGGCTGCATGTCCGTGAATACCGAGAGGGTGGCAGTACACAGACGGATTTAAACCTTCAGCCTTTGCTTTTTGCAGAGACGATTTTAATACTTCATTTCCTGTCCTGCCAAACTTGTGCTCAGCCATGACGATGTCCTGCAGTCTGTTCCCCAGCCTTAAAGCTTCTTTTAAACCTTTAGGAGCGTCCTCTTCCCCTATTTTGCACACATAAGCATTTTGCTGGGTATCGGTGCAGAGCCCTAAATAGACGATGCCGATGTCGCAGTGGAGCAGGTCTCCGCGTCTTATAACTGTGTTTTTGTCGGGGTATTTTGTTGCTTCTTTTTTTGAACGTTGAATGGAGACAGAGGGCTGGAACCAGGCTTCCAATCCCAGGTCCGTATATTTTTGCCTTATCCACCAGACGACCTCCTCGGTTGTGGTGATATCAGGAATGATGATTCTGTTTGAGAAGAATTCGGCAATAATGTCATGAGCGATGCCGCAGATATGTCGATGAATACTTAATTCCCTGGGACTGCGCGTCTCAAGCCATCCCACACACAGGTTTTCTGCAGAGACCAGCCTTTTTGAGTATTCAGGTCCCAGGGCTTTGACCAGGCTGGTTTTAAAAGAAGCTGACAATCCGTCCCCAAAAGCCCAGGTCTCGGATTCATTGATCCCGACTTTTTTAGGATCTTGTTCTTTTATATAGTCTGCTAGATTGACTATCTGGTCTTTAGTTTTATCTGTATACATGGCTTTATACCATTTTCCCATCCCGTAAAAGCTTCCTGTTAGACGTTTTACGCCTTCATCGCCTTTGTCATGAAAAATAAGAATTGAAGTTCTGCGGGCGGCCATGGTCGGTTCCGGAACCATTGACATATAAACCGGATCTTCGTTGTACTCCCGACAGATTATGACCCACATGTCGATTCCCTCGCGGCGCATCAATTCCGGAACAATGTGTTCGAGCCTCCATTCCAGGATCTCATTCATAACTTTGGCTCTTTGCTGTTCCGGCAGGATGTGGTCAATATCGTTTACATCCGTTACTCCGATATCTTGGGCAAGAGTAATTCCGGCTGCCAGAATAAAAAAGATTGAGATAAAAATTGCATGTTTCGTTTTTTTCATACTTTTCCTCCTTTTTGTAAATAATCCAGGTTAGTTTTCACTTTATTAAACATTTAAACAAAAATCAATAAAAGAAGTGATTTGAGTTCAATGGACTTTGCTATGAGTTCGGCAAGAAATAGAATTGGCAAAACATTTTGTTTTTTTGTAGATATTTATATATACTGATTTAATCTTAAAATAGAAAAAATGGAGGAAGAAAAAATGAAGACAGCTTTTATCTTTTTTATCTGTGCAGGATTATTGTTTATATCCTGTTCAAAACAACCGCTTGAAAAACCAGCCGGGGAGAATCCATTCTTTTCCGAATACAATACTCCTTTTAAGGTTCCCCCTTTTGGTGAAATTACAGAAGAGCACTATTTACCGGTGTTTAAAGAGGGGATAGTCCAGGATCAGAAGGAAATAGATGCGATCGCAAATAACCTCGAAGATCCTACTTTTGCAAATACCATTGAAGCCCTGGACTATACTGGAGATTTATTGACTAAGGTTGAAAATGTTTTCTATAACCTACTTGGGGCAGATACAAATGACAAGATGCAGGAAATTGCAAAAGAAGTCGCTCCTATGTTATCCAAACATGGAGATGATATAAGGTTAAATGCCGATCTATTTCAAAGAGTTAAAACAGTTTATGACAAAAAAAGCGAGCTCTTGCTTACTCCGGAAAAAGCTCAACTGCTGGAAAAGACATATAAGGTATTTGTAAGAGGAGGCGCGAATCTGGGGCCGGAAGAGCAGGCCAGATTAAGGGAGATAAACAAGGATCTGTCGCTTCTATCCCTTAAATTTGGGGAAAATATTTTAAAGGAAAACAATTCTTTTGAAATGGTATTAGAAAATGAGGAGGATCTGGCCGGACTGCCGCCGTTAGCAATACTCGGGGCTGAAGAAGCGGCTAAAGAGAGAGATCAGGAAGGGAAATGGGTGTTTACACTTCATAAACCCAGTATGATCCCTTTTCTCCAGTATTCTGAAAAACGGGAGCTTAGAGCAAAGATCTTTAAAGCCTATATCAACCGGGGTAATAATAATGACGAGCTGGACAATAAAACCCCTTTGTCCAAAATGGCAGCCCTGCGGGTGGAAAAGGCAAATTTATTAGGTTATGACACGCATGCTGATTTTGTGCTGGAAAATAATATGGCCAAAAAGCCAGAAAATGTATACAAACTGCTGGAGCAGATCTGGAAACCAGCTTTGTCCAAAGCCAAGGTGGAGGCCAAAGATCTTCAGGCTATGATCGATAAAGAAGGCAAAGATTTTAAACTGGAAGCCTGGGATTGGTGGCTCTATTCTGAAAAGCTTAAAAAAGCCAAATATGCCCTGGATGATGAAATTTTACGGCCTTATTTTAAGCTGGAAGATGTCAGAGACGGCGCTTTTTATGTGGCGAATAAATTATTCGGCATAACGTTAGAAGAGAGGACTGATATTCCCAAGTACCATGAAGATGTAAAGGTTTTTGAAGTAAAGGAAGCTGATGGCTCCCATATTGGCATCCTTTATCAGGATTACTTTCCCAGGGCAAGTAAAGAAGGCGGGGCCTGGATGAACAGCTTCAGGAAGCAGTCTCGCAAAAACGGCAAGGAAATTCATCCGGTCATTGCAAATGTCTTTAATTTCTCTAAACCGACTGGCGACAAACCAGCTCTTATCACTTTTGAGGAAGCCCTGACCCTATTCCACGAGTTCGGACATGGTTTGCATGGTTTGCTCTCAAATTGCACCTACAATATGCTTTCAGGTACATCAGTACCCCGGGATTTTGTGGAGCTGCCTGCCCAGGTCATGGAAAATTGGGCGGCTGACTCGGAAGTCATTAAAGTGTATGCCAAACATTATGAGACTGGAGAAGTGATCCCGCAGGAGTTGCTTGACAAGATCAAAAAGAGCGGTCATTTTAATCAGGGTTTTGCCACGGTCGAATACCTGGCGGCTTGTTTTCTTGATATGGACTGGCATACTGTAGCGGAGGCTGAAGAATTTGATGCGGAAAAATTTGAATCCGATTCATTAAACAGGATAGGCCTTATCCCTGAAATCGTTGTCAGATACAGAAGTCCTTATTTTTCCCATATATTCAGCGGGGGGTATTCTTCAGGATATTACAGCTACATATGGGCTGAGGTTCTGGATGCAGATGCTTTTCAGGCCTTTAAAGAAACCACTCTTTTTAACCAGGAAAAAGCTCTGGCCCTGCGTAAAAATATCTATGAAAAAGGCGGAACAGAAGACCCCATGGCCCTATACGTTCGTTTTAGAGGGTTTGAACCGAAAATAGATGCCTTGCTGAACAAGAGAGGGCTTAATTAATAAAAAACACAACGAGAGAAAGAAAGAGAAAGAGGGAAGAGGGGACGGGCCTCATTAAATTCATTATATTCAATAAGATAAGTCTATTTTTAGGGGTGAAATAAGGCCTTAAACTGCATTTTTGGGGTCAAAATTTAACTATAAGGTGATACTTCTTCTTGAAGTTCATAAGAATCTTTGTCTTTGCTTTTTAATATTTTTCTACCTTTAGCCTTTTCTCCCAGTTTGCCTTGGATTTTTTCTATGAAATCTTCTCCACCTACTGCTATGCTTTCTGTCCAATAGCTCTCACGCTGAATATTTTTTGAGTTCAAATATTCTTCTATCCTAATATCATAGGTGCCCTTAAAGGTTCTTATGTCTTCGCCAAAAAAATTTACCCACCTCTCCTTGTCGATAATAGTATACCTTTGCCTATTCCCTGATATTTCTTGGTACCCACAGTATGGCCATTGTCTGGGATGATTGACAACACCAGCTCTTACCATGTTCGTGTCTATATAAACCATGCACTTAATCAAATGGTTATCTGTCGCTACCGCTGTTGCATGATATCGATCTTCCCAGAAGGATCCTCTTCTCTTCTTTCTCTTATTATATTCCCATGCTGTCCTTCCAGAAGCAAGATGAATAGTGTTAGCAATATCATTTTCCTCACCATCACAAAATACAAGTAGATGAATATGGTTTGATGTAACAATATAATTCAAGATTGATATTTGAAATCGTTGATTTGCTTGATACAACCAATAAAGCCATTTTTTTCGATCACGGTGGAATTTAAGCAAAAATTCCTTTTTATGACAGCGATGAGTGATATGCCAGACATAACCTGGAAGGTAGTGACGTTTTGCTCTGCTCATTGTTTGTTTACCTCCATTGTTTGTTTAACGTCTTTATCTTAAAGACGATTTTACCCCCCCCAAATTCTCATTTAAGCCAATTATACATAGTGAAATTTGAAGAAACTTGTTGATTCTAATTTAATTACTGAAGCCCGTCCCCGGTTCCTCTAAGGTGTTTCGAGCTTGTCCTATATGTCAAGCCGGGTTAGCCCGAATTGTTTTGCCCATTTAAGAGCTTCATTGTACTCACTGCTGTTTATACGTCTGGCGATTTCTGGATACTGGCGAGCTTTATACTCTGGCCGGTACTGGCGCATTATGTTGATATAAGTGGTTTTTGACAGCTCTTCAGCTATAAATTT
>JAUWTR010000219.1 GCA_030614645.1 Candidatus Aminicenantota bacterium | reverse complement strand
CGCTTCTGAGCATAATCTAAAAAATATTGATGTCAGATTTCCTCTTTCAGTGATGACAGCTGTTACGGGAGTATCCGGTTCCGGGAAAAGCACCCTTGTTTATGATATTCTTTATAAGAGTCTTTCCAATTTTTGTCATAATGCCAGGCATAAGACCGGCAGGCATAATTTGCTTGAGGGGGGAGGGGAGATAAATAAGGTCATTTCTATAAACCAAAAACCTATAGGAAGGACTCCCCGTTCCAATCCTGCTACTTTTACAGGATTATTTACATCTTTAAGAAAATTGTTTTCCCTTACTCAGGAGTCCAGAATCAGGGGTTATTCCCCGGGCCGGTTCAGTTTTAATGTTTCTGGAGGCCGGTGTGAGGAATGCAAGGGAGCAGGTGCCAGAAAGATTGAGATGCATTTTCTTCCTGATGTATTTGTAACATGTGACCGATGCGGAGGAAAACGTTATAACCGGGAGACATTGTCGGTTCGTTATAAGGGGGAAAATATCGCAGATTTTTTGGCCATGACTGTAGATGAAGCTTACGATTATCTTAGGGCCCACCCGGTTTTAAAGCGGAAACTCGGAATATTGAAAAGAGTAGGACTGGGCTATATCCGGCTGGGCCAGCCAGCCCCTACTCTCTCTGGTGGAGAAGCCCAGCGTATGAAGTTGACTAAAGAGCTCAGCCGCAAAGATACAGGGAAAACTCTTTATATTTTAGATGAACCGACAACCGGGCTTCATTTTGATGATGTTCGCAAGCTGCTGAAAGTATTGTCTGAGCTTGTTGAGCTGGGTAATACGGTTGTTGTTATCGAACATAACCTTGAAGTTATTAAGTATTCAGATTATATTATTGACTTAGGCCCGGAAGGAGGAGAGAGAGGCGGCTATGTTGTCGCCTCAGGGACTCCGGAAGAGGTCAGTCAGATAAAGGATTCTTTTACCGGAAGGTTTTTAAAACGCATTTTTTATGAATAGTTCAGGCTAAATTATTAGCAGGCTTCCCTTTTTAAATAGGGGGGATTCGGGTATAATTTTAAGTGGAGCAGAGCTGTGGCATTTATAGATATTCCGGGAAATACGCGGGCGAAAAATATTCTGAGGAAAAGTCTGGCAAGGGACAGGCTTCCCAATTCATTGCTTTTCTCCGGACCTGACGGGGTCGGAAAAAAAGGGATTGCATCTGTTATAGCAAAAGCTCTAAATTGTTTGAAAAAGTCCGATGACGCCTGTGAAATTTGCGCTAATTGTAAGGACATAAACAAAGAGAATTTCCCGGATGTGATGTTTATTTCCCCCATAAGAGATGTTTTGAAGATCGATCAGATGAGGCTTTTAAAAGAAGCAGCATACCTGCGTCCTATGGTGGGAAAGAAAAGGGTTTTTATTATAACTGATGCAGATAAAATGAATAATGAGGCTGAAAACTCTTTACTTAAAGTGCTGGAAGAACCTCCTCTATTTTCTTTTATTATTCTGCTTACTGATAACCCGTATGATATTCTACCCACCATAAAATCCCGTTGTCAAAATATCAGTTTTTCCGCTATTTCCGGAGAAGATATAAAAAAGTCCCTTATTGAAAAGGGTATGGAAAGAGATGAAGCAAAGATATTATCACTTCTAGCTCGAGGAAGTCTAAATAAAGCATTAAGCTTGGATGAGGAAGAAGTCCAAGTGCAAAGAAAAAAGGCATGGCTTTTATTTATGTCATTCCTTGACAAAAAAAATATGGCGGGATTGTTAAAAAAGTATTCCAACCTGCCAAGAAAAGCAGTGGAAGAGGAGCTGGGACCGATTTTAGAGATAATTTCTTCTTTTTGCCGAGATTTAATTGTCATCAAGGAAGGGGGGGATTTGTGCTATCTTATTAATCAGGACTATAAAACAAAAATGATAGATATGGAAGAACGGATCGGTTTAGAACAATTGTTGTCTTATTTGAATCTTATAGACGACTCTTTCAAAGGTTTTGAGTATAATGCAAATGTAAGGCTTATTATCAGTTCTCTGATAGTAAATTTTTTATGAATAGTAGATGTTAGGAAAGAATTATGTCTAAGATAATATGTGTTTATTCAGAGAGGCTTAAAAAAGTTTTTAGAGTAAAAAAAGGTGATTTTGAGTTAAAAAGCGGGGATCGTTGTATTATTGAATCAGACCTTGGTGGTGACCTGGTGGAAGTCATTGATGTATCCAGCCAGGTTTGTGATTTCCCTAAGGCGGCTAAGGATACTGTAAAGATCATACGTAAGGCCAACTCTGATGATGGAAAAAAATTCAGTCGCCTTGATGGAAAAGAAGAGAAGGCTTTTAATTTCTCTATAGAGAGGATAAAGTTCCGAAAATTGCCCATGAAGCTGGTTAAAGTCCGGTACTTTTTTAATGAGCAGAAAGGAATATTCTATTATACTGCAAACGGACGTATCGACTTCAGGCAATTAGTAAAAGATTTAGCAAAAGAATTAAAAATGCGCATAGAAATGAGGCAGGTCGGTGTCCGTGATGAAGCAAAGATGATCGGGGGATTAGGAGTCTGCGGCCGGGAACTTTGTTGTTTTAGTTTTATGAAAAATTTTAAGCCGGTAACTATTCAGAAAGCAAAAAAACAAAAGATCGCCATTAATCCCACAAAAATATCAGGGGTCTGTGGCCGGTTGATGTGCTGCCTCGCTTTTGAGGATAAAAGTAAAGGACGCATGTATACGGAAGAAGAAAAAGTAGATGATTAACCTGGATTATTTATTGACAAGCATTAGTTGAACCTTGCTGGTTTTAGCTATTAGGGTTCCTTCCTGAGAATATGCTTTAACCTGCCAAAAATATTTGACTCCGGGAGTCATTTGAGCATATACCTCATCAGGAAGGGAAATAGAATTTTCAGAGGTAGTTTCTTCCCAGATTAGCTGGTTGTCATAAATTGAAATATTATATTCTATATTTTCGCCCATGCTTTTCCATTTTAATTCATTGGGGGCAGTATCTGAAATAATAGCAATAGATCTTCCCCTTACTTCGTTGCTATCAAGGGAAAATTGGGAGGAGGGTGTCTTTATATTTGGCAAAATATTAAAAATCACTATGATGAGCAAAGCTGCTGAAAGAGTGGCTGCCGCCCACTGCTTGGGAGAAAGTAAGGTAGAGATGCGTTTGAAAAAAAGTTCTTTTTTTGATTTGTTCTTTAAATTCAAGTCATGAAAGAAGAGGTCAGGTGTATGTTTTATGATTGAAATAAACTCTTCTCTATCTTTCAATTTTTTAAAGCAAGAGGGACAGTTAAAATAATGTTGCTCGAACTCTTCCTCTTTTTCTTTGTTGAGATTGTTTAATAGGTAATCATCGATCAATTTTTCATATTTGTGTTTTCTCATCACCTTTGCCATATATTTAAAGTTCATTATTTTAGTCGTAATAGCAGTAGAAGTTCGGAAAAAATCATTTTTTCATCATTTTTTTTAGAAGTTTTCTGGCGTAGTTTGCACGTTCACTTACTCGGCGGGGAGGAATGCCAATTTTTTTCGCTACTTCTTGCCGCGTAAGTTCCTTATAATAGTAAAGATAAATAATTTCTCTATATTTAGGCTGAAGATTTTTTAGATATTTTGCGATAAACTTACTCCTTTCCTTGCTTTCTATGTTTTTGTTAGGAGCTGGGAAGGAGGATGGTTCCGGGGCGTATTGCAAGACTTTATTTTTTTTTCTAATAAAATCAACTATTCTACGGCTGGTAATTGTGTAGATAAAGGTACCGATACTAGAATCCCCCCTGAACTTACCTGATTTTATTTTTTCAAGAGTATTGACCATTATTTCATTGACTACATCTTCCCAATCAGGAATGTGTGTTCCTAGTGATTTTCTGACTCGAAGGCTAACTATAGGACAGTACTTTTTGACAATTTCCTTTAACTCAGATTGCGAAAATGTTTTTTTCACATTTAGCCTGAACTATTCATAAAAAATATCGATATGTATGATACATCCTTGTTAATCAATATTTTTCATTGATTCCTATTATTCAAGGTAACAAGTTTTTTTTGTAAGTGTCAAGGTCGACCAAAATTTCGCGCACTTTACTTCCTTTAGAGGGGCCTACAATGCCTTCAGCTTCCATCTGGTCCATGATCCGGGCGGCTCTGGCATATCCTAATTTAAGCTTCCTCTGTAAATACGAGGCT
>JAUWTR010000345.1 GCA_030614645.1 Candidatus Aminicenantota bacterium | reverse complement strand
TTATTCGTTTGTATATTCCAGCCAGTCTTTATACTTAGGGTGTTTGCCCCCCACTATTTCCATAAAAATCCGCTTGAGTTTTTTTGTGACCGGTCCAGGTATGCCATTGCCTACGGTATATTCTTTATCTGGTGAATCAGCTTGGGAGCCGTCAGTAATACGGACTATTGGAATTACCTCTACGGCAGTGCCAGAGAAAAAGAGCTCGTCTGCCTGGAATAGATCTTCTTTAGTGATGGGTTCGATTTTTGTGGGGATTCCCTGGTCTTCGGCTATTTTTAAAATGCTTGTCCTGGTAATCCCTTCCAGAACGGATTCAGTCATGTCATTTGTTTTAAGTACACCGTCTTTGATCAAGAGGATATTTTCTCCCGGGCCTTCTGCTACATTTCCTTCCAGGTTGAGGAATACGGCTTCGTCACAGCCTTTAGTTCTTGCATATACACCGCATATTGTTGATTGTACGTAGATTCCACCCAGTTTAGCTGCCATATCATACTGACTGTGATGAACACGGCGCCAGGGGAGGATATATACGGATACGCCTTGTGCAGATTTTTCGCCCAGATAAGCTCCCCATTCCCAGGCTCCGATTATAAGCTCTACCGGACATTCTTTTGGAACAAGCCCTGGATTGCCGTAAGAGTAAAAAAGGATAGGCCTGATATAAGCAGAATCAAGTTTATTTTTGCGCAGTACAAGTTTTATTGTATCCATAATCTCTTCTTTGGTGTAAGGGACTTTCATATTTAACACACTGGCAGAGTGCATAAACCTATCTATATGTTTTTTCAGCTGGAATACGGCTGGGCCTTTAGAAGTACTATAGGCCCGTATGCCCTCGAAAACTGAAGTGCCGTAATGGAGGGCATGGGTCATGCAGTGGATATTGGGTTTTGACCAGTTGTAAAATTTCCCCATGGACCAGTATTTTTTAGCTTTCGGAAAATGAGTGTTATCAAACATTTAAGCTCCTTTTATTTTTTTTGACATTATGACTCCAGCGTAAATTCCCAAGCGCACCACACGTCATCCGGATGAGGATCAGGAGGACAGATAAGACACCTGGTCTTTATCCTTGGGTCTATTGTTTTTGCAAATCCGCTGTATTCCACGATTCCTATAGATTTACAGGGAAAGTCAGAAAGACCCTTCCTCTTTCTTGCTTCCTGTACCCGGCAGTGATTCATACGAAAGATACAGTGTTTTTCACTGGACTCGGTCACTTCCTGTTTATTGATGTGGGCATAGAGCCTGAATTGAAGTGCCTGGATAAGAGCCTGAATCCCTCCTCCTGGTTTTATGCCCAACTGCTTTAAAATTCTTTTAGCTTCTATCACAGTAAATTTCTCCCAGGCCTTTCTGTCCAATTCCATGGCGGTTTCAATGCCGAATTTATTTTCGACCGCCTGGAACCAGAGCCCATCATGAGCCAGCCAATTTTTTGAAGCATCCGTAAGCAGTTCTGTGAGCTCCTCTTTGGTTAGGTCTTTTATTTCTTTCATGATGTTGGGGATATGAGACGGGATTGTCTGATTGTGTGATTAATCTTTAGTTTAAAGAAGATTATACTCCGATCTTTATATATAATATGTTATCCCTGAAATAAAATTATTACTCTATATAATACGAAATTTTGGCGGGAAAAATCAAATATATTTTTTCAGAAGTAAGTTTTGAAGATGAGCAGTTTTACATCATGCTCAGGATTTCAGTTTACAGCCTTCAGAACAATGTGCTGTTCGGGGCATAGTAAAACGTTTCATGATTATCTCCTAATACTACAATTTCTATATAAATTATATCAATTGAGGAGGGTTGTCAAGGATTATTTTAATTTACCCAGGCAGGTCTAGAGTAATATATTTATTAGCTTTAGGTCTGCTCATCATCAAAAAGATCCAGCTGCCCCTTTTCGATCCTTTTTACAATGTCTTTGAGAGCAGGGTAATGTTTTAGAAGTTTGAATGGGATATCCAGTTTTTCACCTGAGATTTTATTCTTGAGCTGAAGGGCATTGGCCATTGCCTGCCCGCGGTAATGGTTGTTTGTGACTATATAGACATTTTTGCTTTTTTTGCCCAGCTCTTTTATCCGCTTAATCCAGCTATCCAATTCATCATTGGAATACAGGTAGTCATACCGGGCATCTCTTCCTGCATCTTTTTTAAACCAATTTTTGTAATTACGCCCGTGCAGTCTGACATAGGAAAATTCAGGATTGGTGCTGTGGGAGCTTGGACTTATAGAGTTTTTAAATACAGGCTGGTCGATATTACAGAAACCGACTTTGTATTCGGATAAGGTTTTGAAAAAATCCGGATGATCCCATTTTCCCTGCCGTATTTCCAGGGTCAAGGGATAGCCGGAAAATATTCTAAATAAATTTATCATATATTCAAGGTTTGCATCCGTATACGCAAAAGACCAGGGGAACTGCACAAGAATAGCAGCTAGACGATTATTTGTTATTAAAGGCTCTATACCGGACTTGAATCGGTCTACATCTATTTGAGAGAAGTCTCCTTTTGTGTGAGTGAAAACCTGGTTAAGTTTGACTGCAAAGAGAAAAACCTGCAGATGCTCGACTCTTTTAACCCAGGAAAGAGCGATATTAAATATTGGCTGGCGGTAAAAAGTGCTGTTTATTTCGACAAAGTTTAAAAACCGGGATAAAAAAACAAGAGCATGAAAGCCTGTTTCTTTTTTCAGGGGGTAGACGATTCCCTCCCAGTCTTTATAACTCCAACCTGCTGTGCCTATGTAAAACATCAACAATAATAATACAAAGTAAATAGCAAATAGCAAATAGAAAATTGACCCCTTATTTTAAGCGGACATTATCGATCTGAAGCAAAAAATTTCCGGCCTCTGTTGAACTGCCAATAAATATACCCATGATGTCATGGCCTTC
>JAUWTR010000154.1 GCA_030614645.1 Candidatus Aminicenantota bacterium | reverse complement strand
GGAGAGGCATAGGAATATCACAAAGAGGAAGAAGTCTAGGCCATGAAAATGTTGTAATCCAGGGAGGCGACATTGTTGCCGCGCCAAGCCAGGGGACGTACGCGTATGTGCTCCGCAAAGGAGAGACTGAACCGCCTCCGGAAATCAAAAAACTCTGGGTAGAATATCTGAAGATCGACAAGATTCTGGCAGAGACCATCAAGGAGGGACTTACCCCTCGTGAAATAGTCAAGAACTACAAGGCGAAATTTGAAGAGGAAGGGATTATTATTAGGGATGGACAATTGCATTTATTTACCCCAAAGAACGATTTCCCCTCTTATACCGCAGGTTTTTATCCTGAAAAGACCCACCTCAATATCGACTGCCATGCCATGGGAAAAGGAGCGCGTAAGAGAAAGTTCGAGAATTATTTTGGCCCCAGGATTGGCTCAAACGGTCCGGAGTGGACATGGGATATCCCTCTCCCACCCAATCACCACTTTGTTTTGGAATATTTTATCTATATGCCATGGCCTTCCAGCGAACACGAAGACCTATATTTATTCTGGTGGGATCATGAGCAGGCGATTGCCACTGCAAGTGGAGTCGAGTATTTATCTCCCCCGCAAAAGGAGCTTTATCTCATTCATTAACGGTCCCCTTTCCACGGCAAAGGCGCGACCCGGGGAAGCTTTTCTGCACGCATAGCCGCATGATACGCTAACGTCGCTACAACCACGGCAGTCTGCATCAGGCCTTCCGAAAAAAGTCGTTCATAAACATCCATACTGGTGTGGGCGTTCCAGTCATCAATCTCATTTCTGTCATGCATAAAATAAAATCCGGGCAAACCAACTTCGGCATAGGCTTCATGGTACATTCCGGTCGTGAATAAATGGGCCATCCCCAGATTATGCAAGGGCTTGATCCATTCGCTGAATATGGCACGTATCTCTTCACTCCCCATGATGGAAACACCTCGTATCCTGCCGGGACCAATATCCTGATCAAAATAAGCAACAAAATTATGATAATCTTTCTTGTATTCCTTTTTGACGGGATCGGCAAAATGTTTACGGACGTGCGCCCGGTTGCCTGCTAATCCCCCGCCGTCATGTCCACCCCAGAGTCCCACGCGAATGGTCCTGCGAGGTTTCACCCCAATAGCCTTGAGAATACGCACCGCTTCCATGGAAGTGACGGCGCCGGCAGCATTGTCTATGGCACCGCCTCCGACCGGAACGGACTGAAGATGACCACCTACAATGACGATTTCATGGGCCAGGTCTGTGCCCGGGATCTCGGCTATAACATTATAATCGTAAGGATCATCCCGGTAAAAATTAGTCCTCACTTCAATTTCCATTTCCACGGGAATGTCCTTTTCCAGTATCCGCATCATCCGGTTATATTGTTCCACTGCCAAAGACAGCTCCAGGGGCTGGGGAGGCAAATTCGCTTCCCATGGCCTTTCAACGCGATAGTATCGCCTGGGAGCGACTGATCCGTAATAATGCTCTCCATCCGGCTGTACCAAGGCAATTGCCCCTTCAGCAAACACAAAATCAACAATTTTCTTCTTCAATTCATCAGGGCGGCGTCTCCTGCTGTGCTCCTGTCGTTGTTTTTCCAAAGTCAGAACAGAGACGCGGGGAGCTAAGGGGATTTTCGCCTTTATATCGAGCCGTTCCTTGCTCCACGTTACCGGATTGGCCTCAAAATGGGGAGAGATATCCTGTATCGGACTGATCAAGATGATACAGTCCTTTAATTTACCCCTGTATGGTTCCAGATCTGCTTCTGAAGCAATTTTATCAAAATTGATGTGAATGGCCGGCGCCCGCACCTTTCCGTCCGTACCGGCTGACCACATAGCGGGAAAGCCGATGATCGGCATATATTTGGGGGCTACCATGTGCAATGAGACGTAATCGATATCCCAGCCATTACCGAACTCATAAGGCTCGAGTCTGGCATTTGTGAGGCCGTATTCTTTTAGCCGCGCTTTTGCCCATTCGCAGGCTTCCTGATATGCAATTGTTTTCATATTGCGCGGACCAAAAACATCACATATCCAGCTGGCATTCTCCATGACGTGGGAATTTTCGAATTCAAATTCCATAATCTTCTGCACAACATCGTAGTAGACTTTTTCCTGGGCAGAGACGGATGAGAATGCCATCATCAAAAATAAACCAACAACAAAAAACCAACGTGCTTTCATAAGGCACCTCCTGAAAAAGGATAATATTTTCTGAATCTTACTGACCTGAGTTATTCATAAAAAATGTCGATTTGTATGATACATCTTTGAAATCAATATATTACCCTTATTCCTAAGACATATCAAGAATGGAGAGGAGAGCGAAGACTGTATCCGAGCGGATTTTCCACGCTGGGGAAAATCCGCGTGTTTTCGTATCAACTGACCTGATTCTTGCTTATGGCGCAGAAGCTTAGAAAAAATGAGGGAAGTCCCTGTTACAACTTTACTATTTATTATATTCACAGTATTATTTGTCTCGACATTTTTTTTAAATAATTAGGGATTGGCAATGTTATTAATTTCCGCATTTAAAGATATGTGTCGGCATAAACGTTTAATCTTAATTTTTTTGGCAATAATTATTGGAATATCTGTAAACGCAAGCCCAGGAAATTCCGCAGAAACCGACCAGGAACTAAGGAACAAAATCGGGCAGATGCTGCTTTTGGGTTTCCGGGGGACACAGGTCTATGAAGATTCCTATATCTCCAAGGTTATTAAGGATATAAATATTGGAGGTGTGATCCTCTTCGATTACGATGTTCCTTCTCAAAGCTTTCCCAGGCATATTATCAACCCTGAACAGACAAATAAGCTTATCTCCGGCCTTCAAGCTTATGCCAAAACTCCACTATTTGTCGCTGTTGATGCTGAAGGGGGGCATATCAACCGGCTTAAAGAAAAATATGGTTTCCTCAAAATTCCCAGCGCAAAGGAGATCGGGAATATAAATCCTAAAAAGGCTGAAATTATATATGAAAAACTTGCCGGCCAGCTTGCCGGCCTGGGATTTAATCTTAATCTGGCCCCGGTAGTTGATATAAACATAAATCCAGAAAATCCGGTTATAGGTTCTCTACAGCGTTCATTTACAACAGATCATCAAACGGTTATAGACTATGCCTTAGCTTTTATCAATGCTCATAATAGGAAAGGCGTTATTTCAGCTCTTAAACACTTCCCAGGCCATGGAAGTTCGCGCCATGACAGCCATCTAGGTTTGGTCGATGTCACGGAGACCTACAAAAATTATGAACTTACTCCATATAAAGAACTGATTAAGAAAGACAAGGCTGAGATGATAATGACTGCTCATATCATGAACAGACAAGTCGATTCTGATTATCCAGCCACCCTATCTCCAAATTTCCTGCAAAAAATCCTGCGGGATAAGCTGGGTTTTAAAGGAGTTATTATCTCCGATGATATGCAGATGGGAGCTATTACAAAAAACTACAGCTTTTCAGAAGCAGAGATAAGAGCCGTAAACGCAGTCTGTAATATCCTAGCTATATCCAACAATGGCAAGTCCTATGACGACGATACGGTTTACAAAGCTTTTAAGGTTATCATCAACGCGGTAAAATCCGGAAAAATCCCTATACATAAAATCAACGACTCCTACACAAAGATCCTCAAGCTAAAGAAAAAATTCAAAATAATTTAAATCCAAGGATATAATTATTACTACACTCTTTAGAAGTACTAAATTCAGTGATTGGCCTTGCCTAAAAATCTAATCATGCATTGACTGATATGTAAGTATCAATATATTATTAGTAGGAGGAAAGGACAAGCATGAAAGAATCAACCCTGCGTATCACCCTGCTGCCGCGCGACACGAATAAGCACGGCTCGATCTTCGGAGGCATCATTCTAAGCCATATCGACTTGGCGGGATCTATTGAAGCCCGAATAACCAGTGGGCCTCATAATTTCGCTACAGTTGCTATGGACAAAGTCGTATTTCATAAACCTGTTTTTGTAGGAGATGTGGTTAGTTTTTATACCAGCACGGTCAGGATCGGGCGCACTTCTGTCACTGTCAAAGTCATAGTCGAAGCCATTAGGGCAACAGACCAAGAAGTGGTCAAAGTAACCGAAGCGGAGGTAGTATATGTTGCAGTCGACCGTAATTGGAAACCAGTACCTCTCTACAAAGAGAAGTAACTTGGGGACAGGCTCCATCAATAAGATGCAAGAATGATCTCTTTCAAAAACTCGGCAAAGTAGCGATTAAGTCATTGGGGGACGGGCCGTAATAACTTTATTATTTTCAATAAGATAACCATACATTCAGAGCCATAATATACCCTTAAAACCGTTTTATCTCCCCCCAAAAACGGTTTTAAGAATTCCGCTATTCAACACATCTCTTAAAAGCTTATTTGCCCCCCCCAAAAACGGCTCTAAGCTTTATTTAATCTCAAAATATGCTCATAAATGCTTGAAAATAATTTAGTTGCTGAGGCCCGTCCCCGTAATCGAAGTCTTGGGGATAGGCCCCATCAATAAGATGCAAGAATGATCTCTTTCAAAAACTCGGCAAAGTAGCGGTTAAAGAGATGAGGATCCTCTATCATTAAAAAATGTCCGGTATTGGGAATGAACCGCAATTTAAAATCCTCGGTATTTCCCCTGATCACCTTAAAAGGGACAACGGGCAGGTCGGAATTCAGGGAACGAATGGGAAGATCTATCTCCTTTAAGGCCACTGCTCCGTCAAATTTTAAAACATCCTCAAGTGCACTCAGGGCCATTTCCGGAAAAGCTGCCGCCATATCCAGGATGATCTTCTTTCTAAAATCTTCAGTCGCTGTGGACCTGAAATAATTTTCTAGAACATATTTCCTCATTCCGTCAGGAAAATCAGGTTTGAACATACTTAATAAAGCATCGATCTTTTCTCTTTCATAGCTTTCCATATAGATATCACTGAAAGTGCCTGTGCCCAACAACCCAATGACACGCTGGGGCATCAGCCTGGCTGTTTCCAATATAACAGGCCCTGCTATATCATGCCCGACCAGAACAACATTATAGAGATCGAGTTTTTCCACCACCGCAGCCACATCCCCTGCAAAAGCATTTACAGTCCAATTCTTGCGCTCCTTGCCTGATTCCCCATGCCCGGCAAGGTCAAGGATTACCACCCGGTAATATACTTTAAAGGATGGTATCTGGGCATCCCAGTAGCTTTTGTCAGTACACCAGCCGTGCACAAATACCAATGAGACATCCCCTTCTCCCTGGACTTTAAAATGGATGGGAACACCATCGGCTGACTCCACAAAATTCT